>CAIJNJ010000149.1 GCA_903821975.1 uncultured Bacteroidota bacterium | reverse complement strand
TGGTATGAATTACAACAGACCGGTTTATGAGAAAGATTTTTATTAAGTGTCCATGAAAAATTAGACCTGATAAAACTATCGCCAGGAGTATATGGCATTAAATCACAAAAGAGGGCTATAGAGAAGCGAAAATAAATGACTTTCCATACCTCATCGTTTATAAAGTTTACCATAAAAAGAAAACGATATTTGTGAGTGCCATTCACCACGAAAAGATGGATCCGGATAAGAAATACAGAAAATAGCAAAGCCCCGAATTCGGGGCTTTACTATTTATAATTCAAATGTGGTTATCTTTTTTCACCTTCGCGGGCAGGTGCTGGCGCTGGAGCTGGTCTTGGTTGCGGTTGCGGCTGTGGCTGTGGGTTTTGCCTTGGTTGTGGCTGCGGGTTGTTCCTTGGCTGCTGATTGTTTTGTGCAGGCCGCGGAGCAGGTTTTGGTTGTGGTGCCGGAGCGGGTGCCGGCTCTGGTTTCGGCGGTTGCGGTATTGGCCTATTCACGTCCCATTCGTAGGGGCGTGTATTTGTTTTGTTTTGGTTTGGCTGCGGTTCTGCAGTCTCGCCTATATGGGTGCCTACCTGGTCGTGGTGGCCGTTCTCTTTAGGAATATCCTCACGGAAAGGCGGGGTAGATGTTTGTGCTGTATTTACAGGTTGTGCCGGCTTTATAGGCTGAGGTGCAGCTACTACATTAGGTGGCGCGGGTTTGCGACCATCAACGTTCGCAGCAGGCCTTATTTCGGCAGGGCGGTACATTTTCACCACATTGTTGTGCACGTGGGTAGTAAGGTTCGTGCTGTTAGTGAGCTGGTAAGTCTGAACCGGCATATGTGTTACCGCCTCTATGTCTTTTACATGCGGGCCTGATACATAGGCAACATTATTGGCAGAATAGACATTGTTGACAATGTTGGTGCGGTGTATGATCTGGCTGTTGCCGCGTGGGCCATACCAGTAACGGTAGTAGTTGCCACTGTATACGTATTGCGGGGGGATAAATACCCACCAATCGTTAGGGCAGCCGTACTCAACAGAAGAGTTAAGGTCATAATTAGGGCCTAAGGGTGCCCAGCCATAATAGCCATCAGTATAGCGCCAGCAAACCCATGCCGGGCCCCAATTAGTGCCGGGGATCCATATCCAGCCATAGTAGTTGTCGTAGGTCCAGCGGCCGTAATGGAAGCAAGCCCATCCCCATGGGTAATCAGAAATCCAGGTATTGCCATATTCGGTCATCACCCAGTGGCCGCTGGTATAGTATGGGCGGAAACTGCCATCCTGTGTCGGAGACCATACGTAGCCATATTGCGGATCTTCTATCCACTGGCCGTAAGGGGCCAGGTTTTGATAAAAATCGTTGTAAGAGATATTCGCATCATCATACTGTGCTGATGCTTTTTGGGGATGAAGCCCAAGGGCGAAGAAAAGAAAGCAAGCTAAAATACCCAATACGTGTTTACGTATCCCTGTCATAATAAAATGTTTGATGTGCATTAATACTTATATAGAAAGTCCCCTATAGCAAAAGGGAAACAACCCACGGTGTAAATATAATATTAATAGTCGAAAAGATAAGCTAAAAATGAATAGCGGACGGCTCAAAACAGGCAAACCCGGCAGTAAAGAACCGCCGGGTTTGCCTAAGCCATTTTTAAATCAATTTACCTGTAATAACCATGAAAATGGTGATGACGGTGCCATGTATGGTGTGGAACCGCGACAATACAGGATGCAAAACTCACAGTTACTGCCAGCACCAATAAAGTTCTTTTCAGGGTCTTCATGTTGTTTTCTTGTTTGAGTGTTTACCAGTTAAAAAGTTTAACCGGCTAAACTCTTTTTAGGGAATCATTAACCGGTAAGAGCCATAAATATATGACGTTTTAGGTTTTTTAAGGAAAAATAATTTCCTCTTTATTTTATCGCAACTGCGTACTATCTTTGCGAAACCTAAAAAAGAGATAATGCCTCAAAAGATAAAAGCAACCGGTAAAGGAAAATCAATGCTTGCAGTGCATTGCGTAATATTTGCAATAGGTACAGCACTCAGCTGGATGATGTATGATCCGCATAACGGGCATTGGGCTTACCCATGGCCGGCCTGGACTACCGCTGCATGGGCGTTGGCTCTTCTGGGGCATTTCTGCGTGGTATATACCAGCTATGAGGATAAAGGGTATGATGTATACCGTCATCAGCAAGGAAAGGAATAACAAATGATTAATAGTGATATTCATATAGCCCCATTGTTACAGCAATGGGGCTTTTCTTTTGACCCTGATAATGATTGAAACGGTAATTACCTTAACTTTGCCGCACCGAAGGAGATACATTTTCCGGAGATAAATTCGCATTAAGACCCGATGAAAAAAATACACATTGTTATCCTGGTAATAGTTGCAGCAGGCATTTCTATCATCGCAGCTTCATTTGGCCAGTTCAGCTCTTACCAGACCTTTGAAACAGCATCAAAAGAGCCCGGGAAAAAGCTGTATGTGATTGGTTTTTTACAGAAGGACAAGGAAATGCAGTATGACCCTAAAAAAGACCCTAACCATTTCATTTTTTACGCCAAGGACAAGCAGGGTAACATCAATAAGGTAATATTTAACGGGGAAAAACCGAGGGACATAGAGAAATCGGAACAGATAGTGATGATGGGATATGAGGAAGGCGGTTCTTTTCATTGCTCCAGGATACAGATGAAGTGCCCGTCGAAATATAAGAAGGACATGGTTGCTGAGGGCAATAATGGTTAGTTACCTCTCCCCGGCCTCTCCAAAGGAGAGGGAGGTGGTCTGGAAGTATTTTTGATTTTTGACTTTTTATACTAGCATGGATACCCAGTTCATAGGTGAGCATTTGAGGCCCGGGCAACTGGGTCATTTTTTTGTTATCACATCTTTTGTCGCTTCCATGTTCAGTGCATTCAGCTATTTTATGGCTGTGCGTACCGAGCAGAAAGACCCGCTGGCAAGCCGATCGTGGTTGCTGTTCGGGCGGGGCGGGTTTGTGCTGCATACTGCTACGATCATCAGTGTATTCGTTTCCCTTTTTTACATCATAGAGAATCACCTTTTTGAATATCACTATGCATGGGAGCACTCTTCGCTATCGCTGCCGGGCAAATATCTCCTGGCGTGTTTCTGGGAAGGTCAGGAAGGTAGCTTTATGCTGTGGACATTCTGGCATTGTATGCTGGGGCTGGTGGTAATGCGCACTGCCAAAGGGCTGGAGACCCGCACGATGGCCATAATAGCCGCGGTGCAGGTATGTCTCTGTACCATGATCATTGGTATTTACCTGGGGCCGGATATTCAATTAGGTAAGACGCCGTTTGCACTGCTGCGCAATGTGATGCGCGATGCGCCGATTTTCTCCTCACCTAATTATATGAGTTTTGTGCAGGATGGTAACGGGCTGAATGTGTCGCTGCGTAACTACTGGATGGTGATACACCCGCCTGTTTTGTTCCTTGGTTTTGCATCTACGCTTATTCCTTTTGCTTATTGCATAGCTGCTCTTTGGAAGGGTGAATTTCAGACTTTCATAAAGCCCACTTTGGCATGGTCACTGTTTAACGGTGCGGTATTGGGTACGGGCATTATGATGGGTGGGGCATGGGCATATGAGTCGCTGAATTTTGGTGGCTACTGGGCGTGGGACCCGGTAGAGAATGCGTCGCTGGTGCCGTGGCTGGTGCTAATAGCCGGGCTGCATACATTGCTGGTATATAAGGCTACAGGCAGGGCTTTGACACTAACACTGGTGCTCCTATTACTTACGCACCTGTTAGTATGGTATTCTACCTTCCTTACCCGTACGGGTATACTAGGCAAAACATCGGTGCATGCGTTTACAGGCGATGGCAAAGCGCTTACTTACCACCTGCTGATAGTAATAGGCCTGTTGTTATTGCTTACGATAGCCATGCTGATACGCAGGTGGCGAGGCCTGCCACGTATAAAGACCGAAGAAGAAACATTATCGCGCGAATTCTGGATGTTCATAGGCTCGGTGATACTGTTCCTTGCTTCCATACAAATAGCTATCAGCACTTCTATCCCGGTTTGGTCGCCACTGGCAAAGTGGATATCGGGCAAGGATTTTGCACCGCCTACGGACCCTATGCTGCACTACAATAACATACAGGTTTGGGTGGCCATTATCATTGGTATTTTATCGGCTTCGGTGCTGTACATGAAGTTCAAGAATAGTGACGCCAAAACACTTGGGAAACGCCTGGGCCTTACGGCCCTCATTGGTGCAGTAATGGCTGCAGGGATAGGGTATAGCCAACGCATTACTACATGGCAGTATGACATTATGCTGTTCGCAGCGTGCTTTGGTATCGTGGCAAACATATACTACGGTATCATTGTACAAAAAGCGAAGTTCAAGAATTTAGGCCCTTCTGTCGCCCATCTTGGCTTTGCGATGGTGCTGCTGGGCATACTGCTATCGTCTTACAACAAGCACGCGATATCATATAACATCACAGGAGAGATATTTAATCCTGGCAAGAAAACCGCTGAAGAAAACGCCAAAGAGAACAGGGAGAATGAGATACTTTTTCATGGTGTACCGGTAGCTATGGGAGATTTCATTGCGACTTATGAAGGTGATAGTGAAAGTATTACGGGGAAAGACCGTATAGACTATTACAAGGTATCGTTTGAAAGAAAAGACTCGAATTCAAATAAAGTGTTAGATCGCTTTGTGCTTTATCCGGATGCATTTATTAATTCTAAAGGTCAGGGAGTTTTGACAGTAAATCCCTCTACCAAGCATTTTTGGAACTATGACATCTTTACTTATATAAATGGATTTACGCCAGATAAAGGTAGAATCGATACAATGTCCTATCAAAGCCATATTTTTCACAACCCCGGGGACACAGCACACCTGCAGAATGGCTACATGGTGTTTATGGGGCTGAACAGGGAGATAAATGATAAGCGGTACATACCAAAGGACAGCGACCTTGCGATATCGGCAAAGCTGATGGTGTATGACAGCAGTACCCGCAAGTCAACAGAATTGAACCCGCTATATATACTGCGTGACAAGCAGTACGTGGTCAATGTTGAAGACACATTGCCGAACATGAACCTTTATGCCCGTTTTGAGTCGATAGTAGTGAAGTCGCAGGATTCAGTATCAACAGAGATAATGATAAAACAAACGGATCCCAAGGATGATTTCATTGTACTGAAGGCGCTTGTTTTTCCTTTCATCAATGTGTTGTGGCTGGGGGTTATCGTGATGGTGCTGGGCTTCTTCATCAGCCTGGGGAACCTGCTGGGCCGGCAATTGAGCAAGGGCTAATATTACCAATTCGGAGTGTATTGATTTTATTTTCAGCCATAAGATGACCGTGAAGCGGTCATATGTATATAGAATATGGATTGTAAACACACATGCGACCCCATCGGGGTCGAACGTTATGGTCACAGGCTTTGCTATAGACATCAGACCCTTTCAGGGTCATAATACATCCGACTCACTTATATTTTCCAGGCCCCGAAATCAGTGGAATATCGTAGCGATGGGCAGAGCCTATCTAAATAAGAAAAACACAAATAGCCCGGAAAGAATAACAGCGGGAGCAATCATTTTATTGATTTTCCCAGAATCAGATCGTGCAGTTTAAGCACCTGCGGCAGAACGGCGGTAATATCATCATTCACAATTACGTGGTCGCAGCGTTTCATTTTTTCATCTTCATCCATTTGCTGCGCTATAATGGATAATACTTTTTCACGGCTGAGATTGTTGCGCTTCATGGCGCGCTGTATACGCAATTCCCGTGGGGCATACACACCGATCATTACATTCATATCGGTATAGCTGCCACTCTCGAAGAATATTGCGGCTTCCTTTATTACATAAGGCGCCTGCTGTTTTTCGAACCATTCTTTAGCGTAGCTGATGGTAGCGGGGTGTACCAGCGCATTAAGCTGCTGTAATTTTTCCGGGTTTTGAAATATGATCGCAGAAACCTTTGCGCGGTCGAGCTTACCGGCTACGTAGACATCATCGCCAAGCAGGTGGCGGATGCCTTGTATCAAAGCAGGATCATTCTCCATCAGGTAGCGCGCTGTATCGTCTGCATTAAACACAGGTATGCCAAGTGCATTGAACACCTGGCATACGTATGATTTTCCTGATCCAATGCCGCCTGTAATTCCTACTTTAAGCATCGGGATGGATTTTATTTTGTGGTTGCAGCGGCAGTAGTGGTAGATATACCGGCTGCGGCATCTGCTTTCTTGCGGAATGCTGCGGTCATTTCCATAGACACTGCAGAGCGCTCGATGGTCATAAATGTACCACGGCTGATCTCTATTTGCAGCGTACCATCGTCATTGGCGCGGTTTATGCGGCCATGTATACCTGCGGTAGTCACGATCTGCTCACCGGTATTCATACTGTCGGCAAATTTCTTTTGCTCCTTTGCGCGTTTTGCCTGCGGGCGTATCATGAAGAAATACATGACTACGAACATACCTACCATCAGGAAGATAGGCATCATTCCACCACCTGGCTGTGCTGCGGCGGCTTGTAACATTACTGGATTCAATTGCATTGTTTTAGTTTGTTATGATGAAAAAAATTGTTTGCTGTTTTTTACTTTCCTTCCGGTGCTATATCTGCTTTAATGAATAGCATTTGTATGCCGCGTATTGTATTTGTGTGAATGGTAACCGTTTTTTCCTGGTGGCCTTTTTTGCCGGCAGAGTTAAAGGTAACTTTCATGACCGCTTTCTGGCCGGGTGGTACAGGATCGTGCGGGTAGCTGGGCACGGTGCAGCCGCATGAGCCTACCGCAGAGTTGATAAGGAGCGGGGTCTTTCCATTGTTTACAAATGAGAAGTCATATTCCACCACTTCTTTTTCGTGTATCATCCCGAAATCGTGCAGGGTGTCAGTAAAGTCCATGGTTGGCTTCCTCGCTGCGGCTACGGTATCAACGCCGCTTGCCGTGTTCGGGTTGTTCACCATAGATACCGGGAACTGGCTTGCGGGAGCGGTATTCTTGTTTGAATTATTACATGCTGCCAGGGCAACCAATGAAATAATAAGTAAGCGTTTCATTTTATTAATTACGGTTTATTTTATTGATCTTATTTTCTTTGGTAAGGTCTTTAAGAATATTGTCGAGCACACCATTTATAAACTGGCCACTTTGCGGGGTACTGTATTGTTTGGCGATATCTATATACTCATTGATCGTTACTTTGGTAGGTATGGTAGGGAAATATAAGAACTCGCATACGCCCATACGCAATAACAACAGGTCTATCAGGGCTACGCGCTCTTTATCCCAGTTATTCAGCTTCGGCTCTATGAACTCCATGCAATAAGCCTCTTTATCTATCACCGCCTGCAGCAGATCATGTGCGTATTCTTTCTTCTCACCGGAGAGTGCATTCAGGAAATTCACCTTAGCATTATCCTTGTAGAAATTCTGCATGAGCATGGCAATAAGCTCGCTGTCATCTTCCCATCCCGGTAATTCATCGGTAAAATGGCTCATCAGGTTTTCATTCGCCATTACCTGCTCCCATATATACCTGATTATCTCTTTTTCTTCTGCCGCAGTATGTGTTTTTGCAGCTATATAGCGTTCGTATTCTTCGCTTTTGTCAATGATCTGGAAAATCTTCTTTACCCAATCCGCGTCAATGAACCGATCCAGCTTGTTATTCCTGATTCTTTCTTTGAAGGAAGCGTTTTCGAGGGTTTTCAGAACAAAGGTATTGGCGCTGATCTGTGTATTCACATTCATATCTGCTACACTGGGCAGGTATTTATTGGATCGCTGCTGCGCATCGGTTTCGGCATACTGGGCTATACGTAAAGTATATAATACCGAAACGGTGAAAATGTCCAATACTTGTTCCAGTTTATCATTCAGTATACGGTCTGCTGCGCCCTTATTTCCCTGGGCTCCATGTTCCAATGAGGCAAGCGTGTATAAGGTCTGCATCACTTTAACCCGGATATTCCTTCGGCTGATCATATAGTAAAGAACCTGTTTAGAGGCGCAAAGGTAATGGATTTGGAGGTAAAATCGGTAAGAAAACAGCTATAAAGCATTAAAATAACGCTAAAACGGGGCTGCATCCGGGGAGGCAGCTGGTTCAAAACTCACCCTTTTTTCACACCATGCAGTTTCTGCCACACATCTATCTTTATTGGCAAATCACATGTAAAATTTATATGCTTATGAAAACGAGATATTTTACGTTAGCCGGCTTATTATTTATGCTCATTTCAGTTGGCGCTTTTGCCCAGGCGCCGCTTACACTACCTGAAGTGAGTCAGAAGGCAGAAGTGAAACAATGGATAGGGCTTACAGAAATTGATATTGTTTATCACAGCCCGTACGTGAACGCCAGAAAAATATGGGGAGACCTTGTGCCGTATGGCAAGGTGTGGCGGGCAGGCGCCAATGAGAACACAACCATTTCCTTTACGGATGATGTACAGATAGAAGGCAGCCCATTGCCGGCAGGAACTTATGGGCTGCACATGATTCCCGGCGAAGATGAATGGACCATTATCTTTTCTAAAGACCACACATCGTGGGGCAGCTTTTTTTATAAACAAACTGATGATGCCCTGCGAGTGAAAGTAAAACCGGGTACGCATGATTTCCAGGAATGGCTGGACTATACATTTACAGACCGCTCCGCCACCTCAGCAAAGGTGACCCTGTCGTGGGAAAAAATGAAAGTATCCTTTACGGTGGCTGTTGATGTAAATGCAGTTACATTAAGGCACATCCGTGAGCAATTGAAGAATACGCCCGGTTTTACATGGCACGGCTGGGAAGAGGCAGCTCATTATTGTATTGTGAACAAAACCGACTATGATGAAGCACTAAAATGGATAAACACTTCCATACAAATAGAAGAGAACTATACGAACGTAGCGGCAAAGGCGCAGTTGCTGGCACTGATGGGGAAAGCAAACGATGCCGCCGAAGAAAAGAAGAAAATAATGGCATTGCTGGAAACGGCAACGGAGAACCAGGTAAACCTGTTCGGATACGAGCTGATGAATGAAAATGATATGCCTACGGCCCTTGAGGTGTTTAAGATGAACCTGAAAAAGCACCAGGATAGCTGGAACGCTTATGACAGTATGGGTGAAGCCTATGGAAAGGCGGGAGACAATAAGCAATCGCTCTCCAATTATAAAATAGCTTTATCAAAAGCTCCGGATGACCAGAAAGAGCGGATAAAGAAGATAATAATTTCGCTGGAGAAAGTCTGATCAAGATCCCGGGGCAAGTTAATTCTTATCGCAAATAGGGTGGATAGGCTATGGATAAAACAAAGTAGTTTTTTTCATTTGTTATGCGGGCTGGACTTTTTACTTATTAGTTTTTACTTTTGGCAATAGTTGATATATTTAAGCTATGGCTAAGAAACCTAATAAAAAACCAATACCACAGGCTGCTCCGCCGAAACCAACTGTTGCAGCCCGCCCTGCTACTGCTAAAACTGCTGTTGTAAATGACCAGGCCGGTAGCGGCATGTTATCTGCGAAAATGCTGTGCATAGTGCTGGGTATTATCTCGTTTGTGCTGTATGCCAATACATTAATGAATGGCTACGTGATGGACGATGTAATGGTGCTGAAGGAAAATACCATGGTAATGCAGGGCATTAAAGGCATACCTGAATTGCTTGCTACTCCCCATATGCGCGGGTTCCTGGTTATACCTAATGACCTGTACCGCCCGCTATCGCTGGTGATGTTTGCCATAGAATACCAGTTCTTCGGGCAGGGGGGCACAGTGGCGTACCACTTCTTCAACGTGTTGTTTTTTGCAGGCTGCGTTATTATGTTCTTCCTGTTCCTGGATAAATTCTTTGATAAGAAAAAAACAGCAATAGCTTTTGTGGGCGCCCTGATATTTGCCGTGCACCCGATACATACAGAGGTAGTAGCCAACATTAAGAGCTGCGATGAGCTGATGTGCTTCTTCTTTGGCTTTTGGTCGCTTAATGTGTTTGTTAATTACATGAAGAGCGGCAAGATGGTGCAGTTGGTGATGGGGGCATTGCTTTTATTCCTTTCTTACCTGTCCAAAGAGACAGTGGTTGCGTTCCTTGCCATCATTCCGCTGCTGTTCTTTTTTTACATTAATGACGATAAGAAGCGCGCGGCCTACATTACCGGCAGTGCATTGCTTGTTACATTTATTTTCCTTGGTATCAGATCGCATATACTGAGTGAGTACAATGCCAACCAACCATCTGCAGGGGTGGAGTTCATAGATAATGCCCTTTCCAATGTTCCGGCACAGTATTCCCTTTTCGCTACGAAATTAGTAGTGCTTGGTCTGTACCTGAAGTTGATGTTCATACCGCATCCGCTGTTGTGTACTTATTCATTCGATGCTATCCCGTTTGCCACATTTGGCGACTGGCGTACATTGGTCTCATTACTGGCTTATGCAGCCATGATCTGGTTTGCAGTGACAAGGTTCATGAAGAACAAAAAGGATCCATGGGCATTCGGTATCATTTTTTACCTGGCCACGTTATTCCTGTTCTCCAACCTTCCCTTCCTGATGGGTGCCGAGCTGGCCGAGCGTTTTGCATTCTTTGCATCTGCCGGCTTTTGCCTGGCAGTGGCACTGGCGGTGGAACAGTGGCTCATAAAAGATGAAGCGACAAATGTGCTTGCCCTGAAAAGCACTAAAGTTTTGGCTGTCCTGGTACCTGTTTCCCTCATATTTTGTGTGCTTACCATAGCCCGCAATTTTAACTGGAAGGATAATGTGACCTTGTATAAAGTAGATGTGGTGAATTCGCCAAACGACTGCCGCCTTTACCACAATGTAGCCAGCGCACTGGCAGAGGAGGTATACCCAACCCTCAAGGATACAACGGCACAGCGGCAACTGGATGATGAAAGCCTTAATTACCTGAGGAAGGGATTATTGATATACCCGGAGTATGCTGATGTACATGTGGAGATGGGACGCATCTTTGACCGTAGGAAGATGTATGACTCTGCCGAGTATCATGATGTGCTGGCGCTGAAGTACAACCCGATAAACTTTACGGCTACCAACAACCTGGGCAGTGTATACCTGGCAAGCGGCAAATACCAGCAGGCAGTGGCCTTATTCAAAAAGGCGCTGGAGCTGAACCCCAATTTTAAGTTTCCGTACATCAACCTTGCGCGCACTTATGTGCAACTGAAACAGTATGATTCTGCGTTGATGAACTATCATAGCATGCTGCAGTTTGAACCGAATTCCATAGAAGGTATACAAGGCCTTGGCATTGCATTTTTCCAGATGCAGCGTTTCGATTCAGCCGAATATTATTTTAACAAGGTGCTGCAGATGAGCCCGGATGAGCCGACTACGCTTGAATACCTTGGTGCTACTTACTTGAACGGCAAAAAGTATCCGCAGTCCATAGCAATATTCAAGAAGTTGATCGGTTTAAATCCTAATGACCTGAATGCGTATTCAAACATGGGTAAGGCCTTCTATTTTTCACAGCAGTATGCGCCGGCTATAGAGACTTTCAATAAAGAACTGTCTTTAGATCAGCGGTCCGGCCTCAGGGACCTGCCTTATATAGCGCTTAGCTATGAGAAGATGGGCAATATGGATGCCGCCCGCAAGTATGAGGCGATGGCTAAACAGGTATATTCGAATTTTAAGCTGGAATAGAAGGATAAGGCAAAAGTTATAAGTCAAAAGCCAAAAGTGAGTATTATGAAACGATCATTGTTGATTATTACTGTAGCACTGTCATTGCTAACGGCATGCAGGGAAGCGCGTTACCCGATAGATGAGCCTGCAATTGTGAAGATAGATACACGGCTGCTGGGGAAGTGGGTGGCCCTTGAGAAAAGAGATAACATTCTTGGCGCGGCAGATTATGATATGGTGTACAAAGTCACGAAGCAAAGCGATAATAAGTACAAAATAATTTACAAGGACGGCAAAAAAAAGAGGGGAGAGAAAACGACCGCTTACCTATCAGACATTAACAATGAACTGTTCCTGAATGTATATGTGGACGGGGACTCAAGCGGGTACCTCTTCTTAAAGATCATCAGCATAGACGCGGATAAGATAGTAATGACAGGCATAGCTGATACAACGATGGAGCAGCTCACCAGTCCTTCACAAGTGCGGGAAAGGATCACGAAGAACCTTCACAATCCTTTATTTTATAAGGATACCGTGGAAATGGACAGGGTTAAGTAATGCATATATAATTCCACCTTGGCAATCCTTTATTTTACGGAAAGGGAGTGCATTTCACAAAGAAATTTCAGTTTAATAGCTTCAGATAAAAAAGAGGGCAAGTTTTCGCTTGCCCTCTTTAACCATTTAACTAATTAACCTTTTACCCCTTTACCTCAGTTTCATTGCGCATTACCACTACGCCATCAAACACATCTATCAGTACGGGTTTTGCTTTATCTATTTCACCGCCTATTATCTTCTTGCTCAGCATATTGATGATGTCTTTCTGTATCAGCCTTTTCAGCGGGCGGGCACCGTATTGCGGGTCGAAGCCGCGCTGTACAAGATAGTCGAGTGCATAGTCGGTGAACTGCAGGTCAATGCCCTGTGTAGCTAATTGTTTCTTCAGGTTTTCGAGCTGTATGCGTATGATGCCTTTTATCTCCTTCCTCATCAGCGGATGGAACATGATCACATCATCTATACGGTTAAGGAATTCCGGCCTTAATGTCTGGCGCAGTATTTCCATCACCTGTTCCTTGGTAGCTTCTATTAATGTTTCTATATCCTGCCCGTCCTTCAGCTCTGCAAAGTTTTCTTGTATGATAAGGCTGCCCATGTTGCTGGTCATTATGATGATGGTGTTCTTGAAGTTTACCACGCGGCCTTTATTATCGGTAAGGCGGCCATCATCAAGCACCTGCAATAGTATGTTGAATACGTCAGGGTGTGCTTTTTCTATTTCATCGAGCAGTATCACGGAGTATGGTTTGCGGCGCACAGCTTCTGTGAGCTGGCCGCCTTCGTCATAACCCACATAGCCCGGGGGCGCGCCCACAAGGCGGCTCACGCTATGCTTTTCCTGGTACTCGCTCATGTCTATTCGCGTCATCATGCTGTCGTCATCGAAGAGTATCTCTGCAAGTGCCTTGGCAAGTTCTGTTTTACCCACACCGGTAGTGCCGAGGAAGATAAAAGACCCAATCGGTTTGCGGGGGTCCTGCAAGCCAGCGCGGCCACGGCGTATAGCATCGGCTACGGCTGTAATAGCCTCATCCTGGCCTACTACACGCTGGTGCAGCTCATCTTCAAGGTGCAATAACTTAGAACGCTCGCTGGTAAGCATACGCTGCACCGGTATACCGGTAGCCCTGGCTACATTCTCTGCTATGTCTTCTGCATCAACCTCTTCTTTCAACAGGCGTTTGTGCTGTAGGCCCATGTCGTCCAGTTGTTTGGAGAGGTTTACAATTATTGCTTCCTGCTCCTGCACTTTACCGTAGCGTATCTCCGCCACGCGGCCATAGTTGCCTTCACGCTCTGCCTGCTCGGCTTCCTGCTTCAGGTTTTCTATAGCAGTCTTGGCTTTGTTAATTTTATCCACAACTTCTTTTTCTTCCAGCCACTTGGCTTTCAGTGTATCGCGCTGCACGCTGAGCACAGATATTTCCTGGTTGAGGTCTTTTAATTTATCGTTATCATTTTCGCGTTTTATGGCCTCGCGCTCTATTTCCAACTGGCGGATACGGCGTATCAGCTCATCCAGTTCTTCGGGCATGGAGTTCATTTCCAGCTTCAGCTTTGCTGCGCTCTCGTCTATAAGGTCAATAGCCTTGTCGGGAAGAAAACGATCTGTGATGTACCGGTGAGATAGTTCTACCGCTGCTATTATGGCTTCGTCTTTTATACGTACCTGGTGGTGGCTTTCGTAGCGGTCTTTAAGTCCGCGGAGAATAGATATGGCATCTTCAGGAGAAGGCTCATCTACAAATACCTTCTGGAACCTTCTTTCCAATGCTTTGTCTTTCTCGAAATATTTCTGGTACTCGTTAAGCGTTGTTGCACCTATTGCCCTGAGTTCACCACGTGCCAGCGCTGGCTTCAGTATGTTGGCAGCATCCATAGCACCTTCCATAGCGCCGGCGCCTATCAGTGTGTGGATCTCATCAATGAAAAGGATCACATTGCCATCGCTTTCGGTTACTTCTTTTATTACCGCTTTCAG
The DNA here is from genome assembly GCA_903821975.1 of uncultured Bacteroidota bacterium. Taxonomy (GTDB): domain Bacteria; phylum Bacteroidota; class Bacteroidia; order Chitinophagales; family Chitinophagaceae; genus Nemorincola. Next base: position 5,231 of record CAIJNJ010000149.1, on the reverse strand, counting down.
CCTCTCTTCAAATTCGCCACGGTATTTTGCACCGGCCATCAGTGCGCCCATATCGAGTGCGTATATCACCCTCGATTTCAGGTTGTCCGGCACGTCGCCGTTAATGATACGGTGTGCAAGGCCCTCTACTATTGCTGTTTTACCCACGCCGGGTTCGCCTACTAATATAGGGTTGTTCTTTGAGCGGCGGGAGAGGATGTGCAGTGTTCTGCGTATTTCTTCATCACGGCCTATAACAGGGTCCATCTTGCCGTTGCGGGCAAGTTCGTTCAGGTTTTTAGCGTAGCGCTGCAATGCCTGGTACTGCTGTTCTGATGTTTGGGAATTTACAGTGCTACCTTTTCGCAGCTCTTTAATAGCGGCTACGAGGCCTTTCTCTGTAAGTCCTGCATCTTTAAGTAGTTTGCCGGTATCATCATTTACCTGCAATAGTGCGATAAGCAGGTGCTCGGGTGTAACGAATTCGTCCCCGAATGTTTTTAAAATATTGGGTGTGCGTAGCACAACATTATTTGCCTCGCGGCTTATGTTTTGTGCAGGCTCGCCGGTAGTCAGCTTTGGTAACTTGCCTATCTGTTCTTTTATTTTGCTTTCTACAAAACCTATGTTTACGTTGTTCTTTTTAAGCAGGTAGGATATAGGCCCATCATTATCATTGAGCAGCGCCTGTAAAAAATGTGCTGTTTCAATGCTGGGGTTCTGATTGTCAAATGCCAGTTGCTGTGCCTGTTGCACTATTTCCTGAGCTTTGATCGTAAAGTTATTTAAGTTCATAAAGGTTATTTATTCTGTGAGTGGTCCAAATTTCCATGATACTTGCTTAAGAAAACATGATCAAGGTCAATCGGGAACAATTATTAACCATAAAAAGTGTTCCAAAATATTCATTCTGATATTATGTCATATAAAGTTAGCAATAAACGACAAGGTGGCTTAAATATTGATAATCAACTGAAAAATAGGCATTAGAAGTCATTGAGCAATTGAGCCATTAAACTTATCTTCGCAGTCCTTTTTAAGTTATATATATATGTATCGTACACATAATTGCGGTGAGTTGCGTGCTGAGCACGTAGGTAAAGAAGTAACCCTGGCGGGATGGGTGCAGACCGTTCGTAAGTTTGGCAGTATCACCTTTGTTGATCTCCGCGACCGTTATGGCATTACCCAGTTGCTGTTCAGCGAGCAGCTCAATACCCGCCTTGATGCCAGTCCACTGGGCAGGGAGTATGTGATACAGGTAAAAGGGAAACTACTGGAGCGTACCAATAAAAATGCCAAAATACCGACCGGTGATGTAGAACTGGATGTGACCGATTTTACCATCATCAACAGTGCAGCAACGCCACCGTTTACCATAGAAGAAGATACGGATGGCGGCGATGAACTGCGCATGAAGTACCGTTACCTTGACCTTCGACGCCCTACATTGAAGAGAAATCTTGAACTACGTTATAAGGTAAACCGCTCTGTGCGCAATTACCTCGACACAGAGGGTTTTTGGGATATAGAGACACCATTCTTAATCAGGAGTACTCCTGAGGGTGCGCGCGATTTCATTGTACCATCGCGTATGAACCAGGGTGAGTTTTATGCGCTGCCGCAAAGCCCGCAGACATTTAAGCAATTGCTGATGGTGAGCGGGTATGACCGTTATTACCAGGTGGTAAAATGCTTCCGTGATGAAGACCTGCGTGCCGACAGGCAGCCGGAATTTACACAGGTAGACTGCGAGATGAGCTTTGTGGAGCAGGAAGACATTCTGAATACTTTTGAAGGGCTTTTCAAGCATGTTTTCAAAGATGTGAAGGGAGTTGAGATGACAGAAGCTTTCCCGCGCATGACGTTTGATGACGCCATGTGGAATTATGGTAATGACAAGCCTGATATCCGGTTTGAAATAAAAATTCAAAATTCAAAAGTAAAAAACCAGGTGTCTTGTGAAGCATTAAGTGGTGCTGGGTTCAAGGTTTTTGATGAAGCAGAGACCATACTGATGATCGCGGTGCCGGGCTGCAGCGAATATACCCGCAAGCAACTGGATGAATTGACAGAATGGGTGAAGCGTCCGCAGATAGGAATGAGCGGGGTAGTGAATATCAAGTGCAATACGGATGGTACTTATAAAAGCAGTGTTGATAAATTCTATAACGAAGAAAAACTAAAAGAGATAGCTGCTTTTTGCGGTGCAAAAGCCGGCGATCTTATTCTTATACTTGCAGGTGCAGAAACCCGTACCCGTAAAGCCATGAGTGAGCTACGCCTGGAAATGGGCAATCGCCTTGGCCTGCGCGATCATAGTGTATACAAACCGCTTTGGGTGATCGACTTTCCGTTGTTTGAGTATGATGAAGAGGCAAACCGCTGGATGGCGCGCCATCATCCGTTCACATCACCGAAGCCTGAGCATATAGAATGGATGAACGATATCAGCAAGTATGGGGATATCAAAGCCAACGCCTACGACATAGTGCTTAATGGCACAGAGATAGGTGGAGGGTCTATTCGTATATTCCGCCGTGAGCTACAGGAAAAAATGTTTGCTGCATTGGGTATGAGCAAGGAAGAAGCCCAGGATAAATTCGGCTTCCTGATGGGTGCATTCGAATATGGTGCGCCACCGCACGGTGGTATCGCATTCGGTTTTGACAGGCTTTGCGCATTGCTGGGCGGCCAGGAAACCATCCGCGACTTTATTGCATTCCCTAAAAACAATTCAGGCCGCGACGTTATGCTCGATGCGCCATCGTCGATTGATGATGCGCAGCGGAAGGAGTTGGGTTTATAATTCAAATCCAATGCCGACAGCCAATCTACCATTATTATTTGCATCAGGTGTAGGCGTAATATGGTAGAAGTAGCCAATATTGAGTGTCAGATAATAGAGGTTGGCGTATACCAGCCTTACAAGGTTATTGAGCAACAGGCCGGCTTCGTGGTAGCCATTTGTGGGTACTGCGAAATTCACATATTGCTGTACCTCGGGGTGGGCGAGTGTTCCGTATAGCATATTGTACTGCAGGCAGATATTGGGTGCAGAGCCGATCTTAGCACCCGGTACCTGGAATTTATAAAGTTTCCAATCGAAATCGTGACGCCAGATAAAGCTGGCAAACTGGTCGGTATAATACTGGTAGGGCAGCATGGTCATAATGCCGCCGAATGTATAAAGGGATACGGACGAGTTGTTGTCGTAATTATAACCGTTGCCTGCAAACAGTTTGCTGAGCGGTAGTGTGTCATTGCTCCATGACTTGCCACCTTCAATCAATAAATGTTCAAATCCCAGCCGGTTAATGTGCTTATGCCATACCGCAGCGGTCACGGCTTGTATGTAGGGTGTTTGCATGTCTGTGCCGCTGGCTAAGCTGCCCGCTGTTATCTTTCCGTACCAGGCAGGGTACTTGCTGCCAAGGCTGTAATAAGAGCCAAAGAAGGGCGCCGTACGTTCGGCATATGCATATCTGAATGCCAGCGATCCTTCATTTGCTGTAAACGAATTGTGGGGTGTTCCATCATACAGCAGCGCGTATTTGTATTTCGGGTCTATAAGTTGCTGCTGCCCGGTGAGTTCAAGGCTCCAATAGCCCAGTTTCTTTTTTACAGAAACCGAAAATGTCCTTGTTTCATCAACACGCTGCAGCAGGTAGGCGTTCAGGTAGTTTTTATCAAGGTCGTTATTCAGATGAATTCGCCCCGGGTCATTAATATCATCGGTATAAGAAACTTTAAAAACGAATTCCCTGTTACGGTCAGCATATAATTCTGCAAACCCACCATATTTCCATTGTTTGTCGTTGAAGCCATAACCCGACCACCCGCCTACAGAGAGCCATCTTATAAGATGCTCATTGGTCTGTGCGCCAAGGCCGAGCCTGATGCCTTCATAATCGTTCCCGTTCACAATCCGTTTCAGGTCAAAGTCAAGTATTCCAACCGATATTTTCCCTTCAGGTAGTTTCGAGAAAATGGCCATGGTCCGGTCAAGGTGCATTTTATCTCCTAGGCTGTCAACAATATGGTAAGAGCGTATTTCTTTGGCATCAAGCGGCTCCGGGCGCATGGTTTGCCATGTAGTATCACTCAGCTGATCCGCTTTAGTGGCCAGCCTTACTGTATGCGTTTTATCAAAACGAAAATCTTTATCATCATCCCATGTGACAGAGTCTATACGTGAGTAGCCCTTCATGTGAAAGCCGATCTTTGAATGAGATGATTGTTGCGCCCAGTCTATTACGTAATTGAGGTGCTTTGGGAACCAGCGTTTTTTGTTTTCTGCCGCCGGCAGTTGTTCAAACTCCTGTTCTATGCGCACATCCATTTTCAGTATGGTATCATATGCCTTGGCTATGATGCGCGATATTGCATAACCTGCCGAGTTGATATATACAGTCCCTTTCAGTTCATTTGCATTATTCCCCCTTGGCCGGAAACTGAGTATCCACAAGGTATCTGTACCCTGCATCATCTCATCCACGAGGTTGAACCTGTAGTATTGTTCGTAGCCACGGCTCACAGGGTTGTGATAGTCTTTGCCGTTCATGTTTATATAATCGGTGTATGCATGAAAGGGTAGTACATCCGTAACAAGGCCGGTAAACATTGATTTTTTAAGCCCGGAAAACCTGGATGCCAATACATCTTCCTGCAATTGCTGCGGCCTTCTCCAGCTACGTATGCTATAGGTCTCTGACATCAGCAAATGCTGGTTTTCAATAAAATCCCGGAACTGCTTTCTTTTAAGACTATCCTTTGAAGCGGTGTTTTTTTTATCAAGTTTGAGGGCAGTTGTTTTTTTCTTTTTAGCAGTGTCAATTATCGGTTGCGCATCTGCATCAACTATCATTTTATAGTAGACATGGCAGCGGTACCAATCGTATTTGTCGGGGTCATTCTCATTCTTATCAGCGATAGCGTTGTTAATAATGCGTCGTATCTTATCATAAGGTGGGGTTATGGCCACCTCTTTCAGTGCATTGTCTGCCGGTTCCAGGTAAATGTCCAGGTTGCTGGCGGGCAGGTTTACTTTTTGGGGCTTGTAACCAAGGCATGTTATTTCTATCCGGCCCCAATTACCGGCTGGTATTACAAACCTGCCATCCAGTTCCGCAATTTCGCCTTGCCCGCTTTCCCCCAATTTTATCGTCGCAAATGGTATGCCCGCTTTTGTCTTTGCATCATAGACATGACCTTTGACCTGTGCTTGTACCCAAAAGGGAACCAATGCAAGA
>CAIJNJ010000148.1 GCA_903821975.1 uncultured Bacteroidota bacterium | reverse complement strand
TTAATTGACACACCTTTATACAGGGTTTATTACCCGGATTGTGTTGATTTTTTAAGGTGCAATTATGTGCCACATACAACTAAGGATAGCATTACGTGGTATAATTATTTTGAGTCAAGGCAGTTTAGCTCTAAGATCACGAAGGTTGGGAAGGGCCGATGATCCGTTCGGTCATTAATTTTATTTGCCAGCCGGGCAACCTTTCTTTTTGATACTGCATATATATAATTGTAAACACAACGCTTCCGGATTTTAGATTTTACTTTATCCATGACCATACAGAAGGCCATAGAAGGGTGTAAAAAACAAGACCGCATTTCGCAGAAGTATGTGTTCGATACGTACTCCGATGGTATGCTGATGGTGTGCCTGCGCTATGTAAAGCACCTGCCGGATGCTGAGGAGATAATGCTCAGTGGGTTTTATAGTTTTTTCAAAGTCATAGACCGCTTTGTATATAGCCACGAGGGCAGCATAGCAGGATGGCTAAAGAAAATAATGGTGAATGAGTGCCTTATGTTCCTGAGAAAGAAAGGAGCACTAAAAATCGTGAATGAAGAATATGCGGCAGGCAAAGGGATAGAAGACGGACAGATAGAGCGGATGGGTGCAAATGAGATATTACGGCTGATAATGACATTGCCGCCGGGTTACCGCACAGTCTTTAATCTTTTTGTGGTGGAAGGGTATAGCCATAAAGAAATAGCGGGATTGTTAGGGATCATGGAAGGCACATCAAAATCGCAATTAAATAAAGCACGCACATTATTGCAGAAGGAAGTGAAACAAAACGAAACGTACTATGAAAAATAAGGGTACAGTGATACAGGATAAGATCGATTCATTGGATACATTATCAAGCGGTATTGTATACGGTAAAGAAGATGCCTGGGGAAAACTACAGGTACGCATGGATGGTAAGAGCGCTAAGAGAATCCCATTTAAATATTGGATGAGCGCTGCAGTGTTGCTGTTAGCGGTATTTATTTCCGGCTTCTATTTTTATCCGTCTAAAAAAATAGTCAGCAGCAAGGGCAATGAAACAACAAACGGAAGCCTTAATAGTACGGCAAGTATGCTGCCCAAACAGGCTGCTATGCAACAGCCGATGATAGCGCCACGTGTTGCTGTTGCCAGTATCAATGGGGGGAATAAAATTAAAGGCGCTGTATTAAAGGTGCCCCACACTTCAGAAGAGAGCAGCACCATTACGCCGCCCACCCACAATGAAAATACAGCCGACAACAATATTGCTGTAGTGGAACCACCGCCGGTTATCCCAGCGAAAACGCCAATGAAGGTGGTGCAGATAAATGACTTTGAGAATGGGAAAATGGAACATGTGACTCCTGCTATTGTATTGAATATGTCACCTTCTATTGATATTAGTAAGATGCCGGTAGTACATATAACAGATGTAGTGAAAGAGGAGTACGAGGTAAAAAAATTACGGCGGGAAAACAGGATGACATTCGGGCGAAATATTTTTACAAGACCGGACTATAACGACCACCATTCTAACCTAAATACCGAAGATTATAACGAATCACACCACTTGCTAAAAAACATATTCAACACTCAAAATTAGCCAGATGAAAAAACTGATCTTAAGTGCAGTGCTTATACTGATAGGCATGCAGGCGAAGCTTTACGCACAAAATGACAACCAGCCTGAACACGAAACTTATTACAACAGAACTAAGACTCAACAAACCTTCAATATATGGAACGGATTGGTAAGTATAAGA
>CAIJNJ010000147.1 GCA_903821975.1 uncultured Bacteroidota bacterium | reverse complement strand
TGTATATCCCTTCCGGGCTCATATTCCATCGAGGGATCGAGCTGGTAACTGTGCCACACAACTTCTACATCATCTTTATGAGGGAACTTTTGCAGCGCGCCTTCCAGCTTCCGCTTGCCTATGTAGCAGAAGGGGCACATCACGTCCGACCAGATATCTATTTTCATTTTCATTGTTTTAGTCTGAATTTTTAATAAATAATGGCTCCAGGGTAAACCAGGCAAGTGCCGGAAAAAAATGCATAGGGATCACAAGTCCCGGAAATAGCTCAGGGGCATTTACATCCAGTGGCAGCTTTGCAGCAAACACCGGCAGCATACTTGCAAACGAGAGGATCATGAAAATAAAATTGAACACGATCTCAGTTTTCGCCTTTAACAATTTATTCAATATCCAGTAACCAAGCGCTGCAATAAGACAGCCAACGATATTGGAAATTACAATGCCAATGGGCTTAGCTATATTCGAGAAGTCTGCCCCAACAGAAGAAGAATATACCTTCTGGTAAATAAGAGCTACAATACCGGCCAGTATGCCTGATACAACACCGAGTAACAATAATCGCTTTAGCATATACATTTTTTTAGCAGTTACTTTTTAATAACTGGGATCATTACATCCAGTTTAATATTCCCTTCCACGTCTCCGCCCGGCTTACCGATATGGAAGTCACTGCGGTTAATAGTAAACGTACCGCTGAACGTACCTGTCGCGCCCTTATTCTGGAAACTGAATGGCAAGGTGAGTTCTTTCTTCACACCATGTATTTCCATATCCCCGGTTACCTGGAACGCATTCCCCGCTTTAACGATCTTCTTTGATGTGAATTTTATTTCCGGGTATTTTGCCGCGTCAAACCATTCATCGCTTTTGGCATGCGTATTCATCAGGGCATTGCCTGTATTAATTGAGGCAACACTGATAGAGATCGCAAAATTTGATGCCGCCAGGTTCTGTTCATCAAATGCTATAGTACCCTTCAGCGTTTTGAAAATACCGCCTACTTCACCACCACCGGCAAACCGCACAGTGTATTTATCAGCGATCTGCCAGTTACTGGCCGGGGCAAAGGCAAGCACCGTAGCTAATGAAAGCAGTGCGGCCATAGAAAAGAATACTTTCTTCATAAACATTTTTTAGTCTTTAGCGAATTCAGTGTTTGCTTTTAATTCTACATTTTCGCTCAGCATTGCAGCAGGCATAGATGTGCCTATCCCGAATTCAGAACGGTTAATAACGCCGGTGATCCTGAATCCTGCCATTTCCTTTTTGCTCATCGGGTTAGTCGTGGTGCCTACCAGAACCGCATCCAGTGTCACTGGCTTAGTTACACCATGCATCGTAAGGTTACCGGTAACCTTGTAGTCCTTTCCTTTTCCTTTTTTAAATGATGTACTCTTAAAAGTTAAGGTCGGGTTATTCGCTGCATCAAAGAAGTCAGCGCTCTTCAAATGCTTGTCTCTTGCTTCTACATCCGTGTTGATCGTGTTTATATCAGCCGAAAACTCTATAGTGGCATCAGAAAAATCCGCCTTGGAAGATGTGATCTTACCATCAAATGTTTTAAAATCACCTTCTATTTCATTTATTGTAAGGTGGGTAATGCCAAACCCTATACGGGAATGTGCTTTGTCGATAGACCATGTCTGGCCAAATGCAGATGCGGAAATGATCAACGCAGAGAGTAAAATGGTTACTTTTTACATTTTTTTTTGTTTTTGTTTTGTTGTTAAAAGTTTTTTTTAATTGTATATACATCTATTTTTTTACTGATTGAATTTTACCTAACAGTGTTAATTGTTTCGGCAAAAAAATATAGCTATTCCGTAAGACCCCTTATAAAGCCGGTAATAAAGTCCTTTAATATCATTCTGTTCATCTGGTCTTTTGTTACGCCATGGGTATGAGGCGGTGCCAGGAGATTTATAGAAACCAGGCCGTGGATCATAGACCAGAAAGAGCGAACCTTGAGTTCGGCATCTGCATTACTATGTCCCTGCTTTATTACGTCTGCAATCGTAGAGCGCAGCACACTAATAAAAGAGACCAATTCAGGAACATTGGCCAGTTCTTCGCAGCCGGGCATCCCAAGGCCAAACATAAGCTGGTAGTACTCTTTATGGTCAAAAGCAAAATCCCAATATGCATAAGCAATTGCTTCCAGTTGCTGTTTAGGTTCGGTATGCTTTTCTTTTGCCGCTTTTATCGTATCGCCCAGTAACTCGAAACCCCTCCTGTTAAACACAGTAAGTATGGCCTCTTTATTTTCGAAATGGTCATATACTACCGGCACACTATATTCTATGGCATCAGCTATTTTACGTATAGACAGGTTTTGCCAGCCTTCTTCATTCACCAGCTGCCAGGCGCTCTGAAGAATGCTCTCCCTCACTTCTTTTTTCTGCCTTTCTTTTCTTTCTGCGATTCCCATACTTGTCACTATGAATTTTTACTAACAGCGTTAGCAAAGGTACAGATTATTTTGATCTTGGAAATTTTCTATACGTGGATTTTCCTTATAGGAGCATAAATGTTAATTATGTGGTGATAAACAAACATCCTCAAAACCCTTATTTGATACCATGGATACTATATCCTTGTATCTTTCTGCGGGCAATAACTCTTTACCCAATTAATACATAACTATTATGGAAGCACTTAAGAATACCGCGGTATCTATTGAAGAGTTAAAAAAACAACGTAAGTCTAAGCTCAAAGAGCTTATCGAAGCCAAACATAAAGTCTCCGGCCTTAACAAGTTGGCGTTATGGATCACCGAGCATGTGGGCAGTATGGGCTTTTTCATTGTTATTTTTATATGGACTGCTACATGGCTTAGCTGGAACATGCTTGCCCCGGTAGCCATGCGGTTCGACCCCTTCCCTGCATTTGTGCTCTGGCTCTTTATTTCCAATATGATACAGCTTTTCCTAATGCCGCTTATCATGGTGGGGCAAAACCTGCAATCCGCTCATGCCGATGCCCGTGCAGAGGCCGACTTTGAAATAAATAAACAAGCGGAACTGGAGATAGAGACCATCCTCCAGCATCTTGAATATCAAAACAAGATAATCCTGCAAATACTCGATAAGATCGATGAGAAAAGCAAATGATCCCTTTCTGAAAATTCAATTGTATTAAATGAAGCGTTTACTTCTGTCTGTATTTCTCCTGGCTGCTGCCTGGCACGGCTCCGCCCAAACTTATCTTTGCTTTGCACCCAGCCTTACCAACACCGCCGGCACAATACCTGAAAAATCGAACCTGGCGCTGGAGCTGGGCAGGCAATGGGAAGTATTCAGTATGGGCCTCGACATTGGCGCCACAAGCCTTGGTAAAGTCGTGGGCAAGGATACTGCGGCCTACTTAGAACTTCGCCCCAACCTGAACATATTCCAGGAAGGGAAGTTCACCAATACATTTACGCCCGGCATAGGCTACATTTTCAATGCCAAAGAAAACCTGATGACAGAAGTTACCTACGGAATAGAATACACCTTTACCCCTTTGATACACTTTAATGCTTTCTTCGGCCAGTATTTTTATAGTGGCCGTGAGTCAGCAAGCAACGTCAGTTTCTTCGGGATATCCGTTATGAAATATTTTTCTCCGTCAAAACCCAAAGCACTGATAACGGGCAAAAAGGACAAGGGATAAATCACCGAAAATACCGCTCAAAAATGTGGGTATCTTTTCCCACCAAAACAACCGAACGGCACAAAATTTGATGAATAATAGCCCTGTGAGAGGTTGATTTTCCTGCCGCAACAAATCATGAGAATCATTTAATCAAGTATATCATGGTTCAGACAGTAGGGTGCGAATGGGGCTTAAGAAAAAATGTAATATGCGCTACAGTAAAGGAATAGCTCAGATGATATCCACAAAAGTTATGGTAACGATATACTTAAATGTACCTGTAAAATAAGGGTGTGGTGTAACGCTTGTCGGGATTGACTTTAGCGTTTTGCGACCTTTGCAGGTGCGTTGGGGTTCGGATTAGATAATAGCGTTTTAATCATTTCCTCGACTGGCTGTGCGCATGCTTCGTACTTCTCGACCAACTCCTTATCAGTAAGCCCCTTTTTCTTTTCCTGCCGTATTTCTGCTTTCTTAGGCATGATGTAAAGTTACAGATTATTTAGGCTTTTTAGCTATATTCATACTATCTCCTATTTTTCTCTAAAATCTTTCGTACTATTTTCTAAATTTGCAGCCACTAGATTTAGGTCTACTTCGACCGATTTAGCTTGAACTCCGTTATCAATAGTAACCTTAGAAGCATTACTAGGAGCTGAGAGTTGTTTTTTCATTTCTAGGCCACACTCACAAATAATATGACTTGGAACTTCTTTAATTACTCGGAAGAACTTGGACACATTTTTATTACATGAGCAAAGATAATGAATTAACGGC
>CAIJNJ010000146.1 GCA_903821975.1 uncultured Bacteroidota bacterium | reverse complement strand
ATTTATATGTTCACTTACTAACTGCATCCGGTAGATGTTCCGCAATTGGGGCACATGTAGCAGGTACCATTGCGTAACGTAATATTCCCGCAATTACGGCACACCGGGGCATCTGCGCTGGTACCCATCAGCTTTTTCATTTCCAGGCTGCTCTGTTGTGCGTTCACACCTACTGCTGTTGGCGCCAGTGCGTTCTTTGGTTTCTGTACCGGCTGGGGTGACTGTGGTGCGGTAACCCTTACCTGCGACAGTTCCTGCTGTATTGCTTCCATTTCCTGCTGGTGTGTTCTCCTGTTCGGGTCTGGTACATGTACCAGGTCGTCGCGGTCCAGGTATTCATATGCCAGCAACCTGAAGATATAATCAAGTACAGATGTTGCTGTTTTAATATTCGGATGGTCCACAATTCCAGCCGGTTCAAAACGCGTGAACGCGAATTTGTCTACATACTCTTCCAGCGGCACACCATACTGCAGGCCTACCGATATCGCTATCGCAAAGCTGTTGAGCAGGCTACGCATTGTAGCTCCTTCCTTGGCCATATCCACGAATATTTCTCCGAGGGTGCCATCGCTGTATTCACCGGTACGCAGGAATATCGCCTGCCCGCCTACTTTGCCCTTTATGGTATAACCGCGACGTTTCGCAGGTAACTGCTTGCGCTCCACTATACGGCTCAGTTCGCGTTTCAGTTGTGTATCAGGGCTGTCCTGTACACGCCTGTTCACTTCATCCAGCAGCTCGCCTACGGTAAGCTTGCTCATGTCCACTATCTGACTCACTTCGGGTTCTGCTGCTTCTGTTTTCTTTTCTTTTTTATCGCTTTTGTTGCTCAGTGGCTGGCTCAGTTTAGAACCATCACGATACAGTGCGCAGGCTTTCAGGCCCAGCTGCCAGCTAAGATAGTAGCAGTCTTTTATTTCATCAATGGTTGCCTCATTCGGCAGGTTGATGGTTTTGGAAATAGCGCCGCTGATAAATGGCTGCACAGCACCCATCATGCGTATATGGCCATGTGCATGTATGAAGCGTTCGCCTTTTTTACCGCACTTGTTCGCACAGTCGAAAACAGAAAGATGTTCATCCTTTAAGAATGGAGCACCTTCCACAGTCATGGTACCACAGGCATAATCGTTGGCTGCATCTATCTCTGCATCTGAGAAACCTAATGATTCCAGCAGGTTAAAATCAGAAGCAAGGTATTGCTCCGGAGTGAAGCCGAGGCGTGTCATGCATTCTTCACCAAGGTTGTAGTGATTGAATACAAACCCGATCTCGAAAGCGCTTTCAACCGAAGTATCCAGTTTTTTCAGCTCTTCGCCGATAAAGCCTTTTTCACTCAGGCTCTGGTGGTTGATGTATGGCGCTCCTGCAAAAGTGCCATGTCCTTTGGCATATTTCACAATAGCATCCATTTGCTCCGGTGTATAACCCAGCTTGTGTAATGCCGCAGGTATAGACTGGTTGATGATCTTAAAATAACCGCCGCCGGAAAGCTTTTTGAATTTCACCAGTGCGAAATCAGGTTCTACACCGGTAGTGTCGCAATCCATTACCAGGCCAATAGTGCCTGTAGGCGCTATTACGGTAGCCTGTGCATTGCGGTAACCATATTGTTCGCCCAATTGCACAGCGTCGTCCCATGCCTTGGTAGCTGCTTTCAGCAGGTAATCAGGACAGTATTTTGCATTGATGCCCACAGGCTTAATTTCTATTCCTTCAAACGCATCGGCTGCATCATATGCTGCGGCACGGTGGTTGCGCATCACGCGCATCATGTGTTCTTTATTTTCCTGGTAACGAGGGAAAGCGCCAAGGCTAGCCGCCATTTCAGCAGATGTTTTATAAGCAACACCGTTCATAATAGCGGTGATCGCACCTGCTATTGCACGGCTTTCTTCGCTGTCATAAGCAATACCGCTTACCATAAGCATAGAGCCGAGGTTTGCATAACCCAATCCCAATGTGCGGTAATCATAACTAAGCTGTGCTACCTCAGGAGAAGGAAACTGTGCCATAAGTACGGATACTTCCAGCACCACGGTCCATAACCTTGTCATGTATTCGAAGCCCTGCACATCAAACTGGCTTGTCTCTTCATCAAAGAAACGACGCAGGTTCAGCGATGCAAGGTTACATGCGGTATTGTCGAGGAACATATATTCCGAGCAAGGGTTAGATGCGCGTATGCTTCCACCTTCAGGGCATGTATGCCATTCGTTGATGGTAGTGTCATATTGCGTACCCGGATCAGCACAACGCCATGCAGAGTAAGATATTTTCTCCCACAGTTCTTTTGCAGGGATCGTTCTCATCACTTTGCCTGTGCTGCGGGCCGTCATTTCCCAATCAGCATTATTGTCTAATGCATGAAAGAATGAATTAGGTACGCGTACAGAGTTATTAGAGTTTTGCCCGGATACTGTTTTGTATGCTTCACCTTCGTAGTCGGATGCGTAACCTGCTGCTATCAGCGCAGCTACTTTCTTTTCTTCTTCTACCTTCCAGTCTATGAAGTCAATTACTTCAGGGTGATCGAGGTCAAGGCATACCATCTTGGCTGCACGGCGTGTAGTACCGCCGCTTTTGATAGCTCCCGCTGCGCGGTCGCCGATCTTCAAAAAGCTCATCAGTCCGCTCGATGTGCCGCCGCCGCTCAGTTTCTCACCTTCCGCGCGGATATTAGAATAGTTAGTGCCTACACCTGAACCGTATTTGAAGATACGAGCTTCACGTACCCACAGGTCCATGATGCCGCCTTCATTTACCAGGTCATCATCCACGCTCAGAATAAAGCATGCATGAGGCTGAGGGCGTTCGTATGCGTTCTTTGAGCGCTCCAGCTTATCTGTTTTAGGGTCTACATAGTAGTGGCCCTGTGCTTTGCCGTCAATACCATAGCTGTTATACAGGCCTGTGTTGAACCACTGTGGTGAATTCGGAGCACAGCTCTGGTTCATGATGCTGTAAACAAGCTCTTCATAAAATATCTGCGCGTCTTTCTTCGAGTTGAAATATCCATAGTTCTCACCCCATGTGCGCCAGCAATGAGCAAGACGATGTGATACTTCTTTTATAGACGTTTCCCGGCCCAGGCTGCCATCTGGTTGCGGCACACCGGCTTTGCGGAAATATTTCTGTGCCAATATATCGGTAGCGATCTGCGACCAATGCTTTGGCACCTCGACGTTTGTCATTTCGAAAACCTTTTCACCGTTTGGATTACGGATAACGGATGTACGGTAATCGTACTCAAACATCTCGTACGGGCTCACTCCTTCGCGGGTGTATTGGCGGTCGAAGGAAAGACCTTTATTTTTAGACTTGGCGCTCATAACTATGAATATTATTTTAAAGTTAAAATTTGTGGGTGTGGGACAGCTAAATTATCTAAAAGAATATGGTTTGTATTACAAAGAAATTAACATCTATGTGGATAACCGATGAAGTGCAAGCCGACTAAAGAAAATATTTATTTTTATAATGCGATTGAAAAATTTATACTTGGTTTTTGCACTGTAATTTACTAAATTTTGGGCAGAATCGGGGGGATAAAAAGCCTTAAAAAATCATAAAAATCGGTCCCGAATTTCTTCTACATCAGAGGCTGATATTGGAGATGCTGATATTGTGATTAAAATCACTGAAATAAAAAAGCAAAGTGGCTTTCACCACTTTGCTTTTTTTAGTCTTCCGCGAAAACCCAAACCTATTCAAGGTCCATCTCTACCAGTTGTGGCGCATGTTGTATCACTTCCTTTATACCACCTTCTATACTTGCAATAAAATTAAAACCGTTCGCTTTTAAGAATGATGCTGCGATCATAGACCTGTATCCGCCTGCGCAATATATCAGCCATTTTTTATTCTTATCAAGTGTGGCGTATTTACCCTTAAGTGTATTTAATGGAATATGTACGGAACCGGCCATTCTGTTCCTGGCCACTTCCAGCCTGTTCCTCACATCCAATAGGCTGTATTCTTCTGTTTCCAGGAGATGACTGCATTCTTCGCCATTAAAAGTCAGAATGTTATCGTACGGATTATTAGCGGAGAACCACGAGAGCATACCTCCACCCAGGTAGCCATTTACATTTTCATAACCTATCCTGGCAAGCCTTTCTATTGCTTCCTTTTCCTTACCCGGTTGAGTGACAAGCAATATAGCTGCATCAGTATCTATCAGTGTCCCTACCCAAACAGCAAAATCACCATTTAACCCAATATTGATCGCACCTTTGACAAAGCCTGCGGCAAAATCTTCGGGGTCTCTTGTGTCGAGTACCAGTGCGCCTTGTTTTCTCTTGTTTATAAATTCATCAACCGTAAGCTGATGCATATTGTTTTGCATTACGTCATCAAACGACTTGTATCCTTTTTTATTGATGGCTGCGTCTTTGAAAAAGTACCCCGGTATTACCGGCAGGTCTGATGTCACCGCCTTTATGAAGGTATCTCTGTCATTGGTTAGTAAAGCGTAGTTGGTTGCGCGTTGTTCGCCTATTGAGGAAAACGAGCTCGGCCCGATATTCTTTCCACATGCAGAGCCCGCACCATGACCGGGATAAACGATCACATCATCAGGCAGTGTTTTTATTTTATGTTGCAGTGAATCAAATAGCATGGATGCCAATTCCTCTTTTTTAAGGTTGCCGCTTAGCAGATCCGGCCTGCCTACATCACCAACAAACAACGTATCGCCTGTGAAAACAGCGTGCTTTTTACCGGCTTCATCATACAATAAGTAGCAGGTTGATTCAATAGTATGCCCCGGCGTATGCAATATTTCCAATTGCAGTTTGCCTATGTGTAGTTTTTCACCATCTTCGCCGATGTAGGCTTTGTATTCAGGTGTGGCTCCGGGTCCATAAACAATGCTGGCGCCTGTTTTGTTAGCAAGATCTATATGGCCCGAAACAAAATCTGCATGAAAATGTGTTTCCAAAACATATTTGATACTTGCTCCGCGCTCTCGTGCAAGTTTAAGGTATGGCTCCGGATCCCTCAGCGGATCGATAACTGCAGCTTCCTTCCCTGATTCGATGTAGTAGGCGGCGTGCGCCAGGCAATTGGTGTATATCTGTTGTATGTACATAAACTATCTTTTATTCAATGACATTTAAAATATTCAAAAGGTTCTTTGCAGTTATTGCACTTGTATAAAGATTTACAGGCAGTAGCGCCAAACCTGCTGATCAAAACGGTATCACCTGAATGACAACGGGGGCACTCGATGATATTGTTGTTAAAAACATCCTGGGTACATGATGAGTGCAGGGGTGGTGCGATACCATAGGCTTTCAACTTCTTCTTCGCCACATCGCTCATCCGGTCTGTTGTCCATGGCGGATCGTAAACCATTTTTACTGTGACAGGAAAAACGCCGTTTTTCTTTAACGTCATCTTTATGTCCTGTTCTATTATCCCCATTGCAGGGCAGCCGGTGTACGTTGGCGTAAGTATTATTTCGTAACCCTTATCAGTTATCAATACATCGCGCAACATTCCCATTTCATAAATATTCACAACCGGTATTTCCGGGTCGGGAATAACAGAAAGCATCCTGAAGGTATCCTCTTTGCTATGTGCTGATATTACCATGTTGCTTCAGGGTATGCGCGTTGCAGGTATTGCATTTCCGATAAAATATGGCCCAGGTATTCTGTATGTATCCCAGTACTGCTGCCGGTTTGCATGTACTCATCCTTCGGCATAGTAAGCGTGGCTTCTCCTATTATCCGCTCTATTTCCTGTCGCCACTTTGCTTTAATCATTGCCATATCTGCAGCAATATTTTTGTCCCTGAGTATTGCCGTCTGTTCATCTGTCTCAAACAGTTCGCCTGTATACATCCACAAGTCGTCTATTGCTTTTTGCATACGGTGGTTACTTTCTTCTGTACCATCCCCGAGCCTTATTGCCCAGTCCGTAGCGTGTGCCATGTGGTATTTCACTTCCTTTACCGTTTTAGCCGCAATGGCAGCCAGGGTTGTATCTCTGCTGTGCTGTAATTCATTGAAAAAATAATATTCCCAAACAGAGGAAAACAACAATCGCGCGATGGTATGTGCGAAATCACCATTAGGTAATTCCAGCAGCAAGTGATTAAAATACTCCCGCTCGCTTCTGCGATATGCAAGATCGTCATCTGTTCTGCCTTTCCCTTCCAGTTGACCCGCATAAGTAAGCAGCAACTGCGCCCTGCCTATCATATCCAGTGCGAAGTTTGTTAATGCAAGGTCCTCTTCCAGTATAGGGGCATTGCTGCACCATTCAGATAACCGGTATGAATGTATCAGTGCGTCATCACCCAACCTGAGACAATATTTGTATAGTGCGTCTTGTTCTGTCATGATCTTTAATTTTTAAATAGCTTTTGCGCCTTCAGGCATTACATAATAAGTAGGCAAGCGGTACACTTTATCGTTTGCCGGATCGAAGAACATGTCATTGTCGTCCGGGTTAGATGCCACGATAGCGTCTGATGGTACCACCCATATGCTTGTACCCTCACCCCTGCGTGTATAAGTGTCGCGTGCATTTTGCAAAGCCATTTTTTTATCGCTGGCATGTACACTGCCCGCATGTATATAATTAGCACCCGGTTTTGATTGCATGAACACTTCCCATTCCATTAACTGTGAATCTGTAGCCATAATATCTGTTTTTATAAATGAAGTAATTGTTTCTCCTTTTTCTGCCGGTACGCTTCTGCAGCAGCACGCACCCACGCCCCGGCGTTATGCACTTTAATATGGTGCGCCATACGTTGCTTATTGCATTGTCCATTTCCATTTATCACCCGGTAAAACTCATCCCAGTTAATAGGACCGTGGTCATAATGCCTTTTGTCCTCATTCCATTTCAGGTCTTTGTCGGGTATGGTAAGACCTATCACTTCGGCTTGCTGTACTGTTTTGTCGATAAACTTCTGCCGCAATTCATCATTCGATTGCCTCTTTATCTTCCACTTTACAGCATCTCCTGTATGTGGGGATTCCGTATCGTGCGGGCCAAACATCATCAGTGATGGCCACCACCACCTGTTCATTGCGTCCTGTGCCATTGCCTGCTGGTCTTTTGTGCCCTTCATCATCTTAGCCATTATCTCATAGCCCTGGCGCTGATGAAAACTTTCTTCCTTACATATGCGCACCATCGCCCGGCTATACGGGCCATACGATGTTCGCTGCAGCGAAACCTGGTTTACAATGGCAGCGCCATCCACTAACCAACCAATAGCCCCGATATCAGCCCATGTCAATGCCGGATAATTAAAAATGTTGGAATACTTTGCCTTACCGGAGTGCAACTGATCGATCATCTCCTCTCTTGATATCCCCAGTGTTTCTGCTGCACTATATAGATAGAGCCCATGCCCGCCTTCATCCTGTATTTTGGCCAGCAATATCTGTTTCGCTCTCAGGCTAGGCGCTCTGGTTATCCAGTTGCCCTCGGGCTGCATGCCTATCACTTCAGAGTGTGCGTGCTGGGATATTTGCCTCAGCAGGTGTTTCCTATATCCATCAGGCATATGACCCCTTGGCTCTATCGCATCTCCCCTATCTATCTTCTGTTCAAAGGTTTTCAGCATATCCTCATGGATCTTATCCGTCTTTTCTAATATTTCCATAACAACATTTTTTATCGTTAGTAATAATCCTCTACAGTGTCCCCCTTCTCGCCTGTTCTGCTTCTATAGATTCAAACAAGGCCTGAAAATTACCTTTGCCAAATGAGCGGGCGCCTTTGCGCTGAATGATCTCAAAAAACAGTGTTGGCCTGTCTTCTACCGGCTTGGTGAATATCTGCAACAAATAACCTTCCTCATCCCTGTCTACCATAATGCCCAGGTTTTTCAGTATAGACATGTCTTCAGCAATATCACCCACTCTTTCCTGTACTGTATCATAATAGCTTCCCGGTACATGTAAGAACTCCACACCTCTTCTCCTCATCTCAGATATCGTATACACAATATCATCTGTGGCCACAGCTATATGCTGGCAGCCCGGTCCTTCATAAAAATCCAGGTATTCTTCCACCTGCGATTTTTTAAGCCCTATAGCTGGTTCGTTTATCGGGAATTTTATCCGTCCGTTGCCATTGGCCATAACCTTACTCATGAGGGCAGTATACTGCGTAGATATATCCTTATCGTCAAAAGTGACCAAGTTGGCAAATCCCATTACATCGGCATAAAAACCAGCCCATTTATTCATGGCTCCGAGTTCTACATTGCCTACCATATGGTCTATGTACTTAAGGCCGGTTGGTTTTGGTGCATACTCTGAAGTCCAGGCTTCATAGCCCGGTAAAAAAACACCATTGTAATTTTTGCGCTCAACAAATATGTGCACCGTCTCCCCGTATGTTCGTATGCCGGCACGCACCACCTCTCCATTATCGTCTTTTTCGGTCACGGGCTCAAAATATATTTGCGCACCCCGCTTTGTAGTTTCTTCAAAGGCTTTCCGGGCATCATCTACCCACAATGCGATCACTTTTACACCATCTCCATGCTTTTTTATATGTTCTGCAACCGGGCTTTCAGAAAACAGCGGAGTTGTAAGTACCAGTTTTATTTTGTCCTGCACAAGTACATAGGATACATGATCTTTCACACCTGTTTCCAGGCCTGCATATGCCATTGACTGAAAACCAAAGGCAGTCTTATAAAAATGTGCCGCCTGCTTTGCATTGCCCACATATAGCTCTACATAATCAGTGCCGTTAATGGGCAAAAAGTCCTGCGCTTTTTCAAAGATCTTTTGTATCCCGTAATCGTAATTAGCTACGTTTTTTAAATTCTGAGTTTCCATAAAACCATTTATTCTGTTAACCATGATTTATAATAATCGCCTACTTCTATTTTCATTGCTTCTTTTGTAATCATTACCGGGTTGAAAGGATCTATCATTACAGCCAGTTCTTTGGTTTCTTTCTGGCCTATGCTCCGCTCTATGGCGCCCGGGTGCGGTCCATGTGGTATTCCACCGGGATGCAGTGTGAACTGGCCCGCCTTAATATTATTCCTGCTCATGAAATCACCATCTACATAATAGAGTATCTCATCACTGTCTATATTGCTATGATGGTATGGAGCGGGTATTGCCAGCGGATGATAATCATAAAGTCTCGGCACAAATGAACATACCACGAAATTCCGGCTCTCAAACGTCTGGTGTATGGGCGGCGGCATGTGTATCCTGCCCGTCAGTGGCTCAAAATTGAAAATGGAAAAGGTATATGGATACAGGTATCCGTCCCACCCCGCCACATCAAAGGGATGGTTGGCGTATACATAGGGAAACATCATTCCTTTCTTTTTTATATAGATATCAAAATCCCCTTTTTCATCGAATGTTTGCAGATTTGATGGTCTCTTTATATCGCGCTCACAAAACGGGCTATGTTCCAGCATTTGCCCGAAATCATTCCTGTAGCGGCGTGGCGTAAAAATGGGGTCGAAAGATTCTATGAACAATAGCTTATTCTCGGGCGTATTGAATTCTATTTTATAAACAGTGCCTCTTGGTATCACTATATAATCACCATACTGAAAGTGCAGCGACCCAAACATGGTATGCAATATGCCGCTGCCCTTATGCACAAACAACAATTCATCCGCATCCGCATTTTTGTAAAAATATTCAGGCGATTCCGCAGGAGCCGCGAGACCTATATGCATAGCGCTATTTACAAACAGCGTCTTCCGGCTCTCCATGTAGTCCTTTTCGGGCTTTACATCAAAGCCATTAAAACTCATTGCATTCAAGCCATTTTCAATTGCTATTTCCGGTTTTACAGAATAAGGCTTGCCTTTTTGCTTTACGCGGGTGGGCGGATATAAATGGTATACGAGAGAAGACAATCCGGCAAATCCCTGTGTGCCTACTAATTCTTCCTGGTATAATTTTCCATCGGGCTGGCGGCTTACTGTATGGCGCTTATCGGGAACAATTCCTAAACTATGATAAAAAGGCATAGATCACATTTGTAACATACAAACGTACCCACACTTACAAAGTCATATCATGACCTTAAGCAGCAAAAAACATGATTTTAATCAGTGAAATATGAGCAAGCGCTTAAAGTGTTATGAGCGCCCAAACGGTATATTAATTAACATACTCACAATAGTTTAGTAGTTTTTTCTCAAGGACGCATTTACAAGCTTGTTGGGCGCACCGAAAAACAATACAGTAAAATGCCCGTTGATACCACTTCTTCCGGTTAAAAAGCTAAATAGCGCCACATCTTTACGCCATGAAATTGTTATGAAGCAGTTAGTCCCCATTTTACGATAACACCATTTGCTCGTAAAGCCGCTCCAGCATTGCCGTTGCGTCCTCGCATAATCCGGGGTGCACCTTTGATGTTTGCACAACCGTGCTGCGTGTGGCGGTAAGCCAGCGAAAGCGTTCTGCTATCGGCAATTTACCTATTGGTCCGCTATCTTTACTACCGCTGCATATCCGCTCAAAGGCAAGCAGGTAGGTCTCTACTTCGGCAATATCTAATTTATCAGAAAAAACACTGAGCCGCTGTTTATCCAGTTCAAACTTTGCCTGCAAAAATTTTTGCGAGGCACAGTACAACACAACACCGACATTAAGGAATTCTTCCCTTTCTACCTTCGGTACTATGCGAATAACAGCGTACTCAAATAAGTTTTCCGGCATCCTGTGCTGCTTTTACAAATGTTTCTGAATTTGCTATTCTTGAAATTAAAAAACGGGCGTACGCCTGCCTGTGCTCTTCTATTGACCCGAAAGGCGAGTCATCATTCAACCATTCATCCGGCACCAACGACACAATAGAAGTTATAAGCTCATTGCTAAGTTTTGTTTTAAATTCTCTGTCCACTGCAGTCAGTTCAGTAGCCTGCGAAAGTAAAACGTGGTCTTTTGCCTGCGCAAAGGGCTGTGTAGCCTTCTCCTCCCAGTTTTGCCAGGAATGGTGAAAATAAAGTGCAGCGCCATGATCTATCAGCCACAGTTCCTTGTACCACAACAGCATATTTGTATTTCTGCAGGTGCGGTCCACATTCATTAAAAGGCAATCCAGCCATACGATCTCTGAGGCAAGTCTTGCAGCCACCATGGTTACTGTTGGGTCAAAGGTAATAGACCCGGATAAGTAATGAAGTGCCAGGTTAAGGCCCACACTGGCTTTCAGCAGGTCCTGTATTTCTTCATCCGGCTCCGTGCGGCCAAAGCCGGTATCGAGGTTTGCAAAAACTATTTCGGGTATCCGCAAGCCCAGAGCGCGTGCGATCTCACCACCAATCAATTCTGCAATAAGCGCCTTTCGCCCTTGCCCCGCACCCCTGAATTTCAGTACGTATAAGAACAGGTCATCGGCTTCAGCAATAGCAGGCATAGATCCACCCTCACGCAGTGGTGTCAGATATCTCGTCACATTTACCGTTCTTATCTCGCGTGGGGTAAAGTCCATAACACTGGCAAATTACTACAAAAATGACCAGGATATAGAATGGCCATAGTACAAACCAAAAAATCGCCTGAA
The DNA here is from genome assembly GCA_903821975.1 of uncultured Bacteroidota bacterium. Lineage (GTDB taxonomy): Bacteria > Bacteroidota > Bacteroidia > Chitinophagales > Chitinophagaceae > Nemorincola. Next base: position 1,406 of record CAIJNJ010000146.1, on the reverse strand, counting down.
AGCGATTTTTGAATCTTTCGTCGTTTTGTTGGGGTCACACAGTCTCCGTCTTGCCCACACTTCTGTAAGCAAAAGAATTATAAATATGCCTGCGGGCAAACCTCCCCGGAGCAGGTGCATTTACCAGTTTCACATAAATGGACTTCGGCACACCAAAGTATTCATAGCTTGTACCGTCTGCGAATTTTATTTGCAGTGTTTCTGCCTTGTATTCAAAATCGGCTATTCCGGCACTGGTAGTAGTAAGTGTATATTCAGCCAACGTTTGTGCACGTGTTTCCGGGGCTATGCTCACTAAAAAATGATATGCCTCGATAATGTGCTTACTCTTGGCCTCGGCTTCCGTCTTTTGCTCATGGTTATCATTGAATTTATCAGGGTGCCAGTTCTTCATCAACGTCCGGTAAATAGTCTTTAATTCTTGCAGCTCGGTATTTTCATTTACACCCAACAACTTCCTGTACCCGATTATCTTTTTCATAATATCCTTTTAGCATTTTCTAATAGCACAACAAAAAATCGCCCGAAGGCGATTTAAAGCTTGTGGAGAATACCGATTTAAAACTTCAAATTAAATTTTTACTATTAATTGATAATCAATAAAATACAAAATACAAAATAAATATGTTTGACTATTTTGTTTGACTATTGTTTGACCCCTACCTTTGTAAAAAAATATTTCTATGGGTAGAACATCCTTTAATCTATTTCTTAAAGTTAAGAAAGAAGCCGACAATCAGGGTATTATTTATGTTCGGGTTATTAGAAATCGAAAATCCAGTAGTTATTCAACGGGAATAAAAATTCTGACTAATCTATGGAATAAGAATGGGACAAACATTGAGACATATTTGAAAGTGAATAAGAGTAAGATGACCTCAACTGAAAGGGAACAAATTGTCTCTGATGTTCAAAGGTTTATTGAAGGATTAAAATTAGAATACAAAAAAACTGATACTCATTTAAAAATTCCTTTACACGAAAATCAAAATTTTTTATCTCATATCGAGTTGTTCATATCCCATCTGGAACAAAGAAAACAGATCGGAACTTCTAAGAGATATAAAACAGCTCTATTCCACTTGAACAGATTCTTGAAGAAAGAGAATAGAACTAAATTGTTATTCTCTGAAATTACAAGTTCGTTTGTAAGGGATTTTGAAACGTATCTAATAGACAAAGGACTAATAAACAATACTACAAAAAACTATATTAATTGTATTAAACGACTTTACACCAAATGTTTAGGGGAGGGTGTTTTTACAACTACCTTAAATCCTTTTATCAATTTCAAAAATAAACGGAATGATGTGAAAAAAGATTTTTTGGAACGGAAACATGTTGAAAGTATTATAATGTCTGAATTTGAAAAACAAGACCCATTATATAACATTAAAAATTTCTTT
>CAIJNJ010000145.1 GCA_903821975.1 uncultured Bacteroidota bacterium | reverse complement strand
AGCCCCGGTAACCTGTGGTAACCATCCCGAGAAAGCCAGCTTGTTATTGGTGCTCGCTATAGATTCGTCTATCAGAGACTGGTTAAGGGCCGGTTGGTTTTTCAGGGCAAATTTCAGGCAGTCATGAAGGGTAAGCACTGCCATTGTCGAGTCTATGCCCGTTTCCCCTTCCTTCACTAACCCGGCTGCCGGTGCTGTTGTAGTTTTTTTGCTGTTATTTTCGGCAGTATTATTATGTTGCTGAGCTTGAGTATTTAATGAGAAAAAACACAGGAAAACGATCGGAAAAAATGCGCGGTTTACCATAAATACTTTTAGCAAAACAAGTTTAAATTGAGGGCAAAGGTATCTATAAGCCACTAATCGTATGTACCAACCCCTATTATTTTTATTGATTGCGGGATACGAAAAAAAACGTACAAAAGCTGCTCTGCTGCTTATTTTATCCTTAGATATTCACTATCAGCTATTAATAAATAGTACAAGTCCATACTTCACCGGTAATGGTAGAATCATAACTGCTGCATTTGCTGTTTGCATCCTTCTGGTACTGGCTGCCAAGGTCTGCATTGTAAACAACAGTATTGTTATATGTGCAGGAGCAATGGTAAACCTTTTTGCAGGAAAATAAAGATACCAACCCTATTAGAAGAAAAATAACACAATAAGTTGCTTTTTTCATTTTTTGCAGATTAATTGAAACCAAATTTACCATTTTTCACCGAAGCACGAAAATGCCCCATTCTAAACAGCATCAAATATAAGTTTTTCACAGAAACTATAATATACCTCCCCAATATATTTTCAGTTCGGCCCGGCAAAACCCTACGAATTTTACGGACAGATAACACACTCCCCTCCGATGTCATCCTGAGCGTAGTCGAAGGATATAGGAGGGGATGCCATATTCGGCGACGGCCGAATATGGCTGGGGTGGTTGCTCACGTACGCTACAGAATTTGCATACTGAAGCGTCACAAAATTACCGGGTATGATATGCCTTGAAACATAAGATTAGCCGGTCGGTACCGCCTTGGCGGTCAGACCGGTTTAAATTAAGGACAGTAATTGGCATAGAATATCAGTCACAAACAAAAATCGATATTGGATATTTCTCCTTTGAGCGAAAATTCGTAACATTGAAACCCCCATGCTATCCATAAAACACGCCACAGCAAATCACATCCCGCTCATCCGTGAGCTCACGATGCAGGTATGGCCGCAAACCTACACACCCATACTTGGTGAAGAGCAGGTAGCTTATATGTTGGAGCAGTTCTACGCACCCGCATCGCTGGAAAAACAAATGAACACCCACACATTCATCATCTGTTATAATGATGGCATGCCCCTCGGATTCGCATCCTTGTCAGAAGTGGAAGCCCATATCTTCAAGCTGCACAAAATATACATCCTTCCCGGTCTGCAGGGCAAGGGCGTAGGCAAGTTCATGCTTAGCCATATTGTGCAGGAAATAAAAGCAAAAGGCGCCACAGCCCTGCGCCTTAATGTGAACAGGTACAACCAAACCGCAAAAGCATTTTATGAAAGAACCGGTTTTAAACACGTACTCGACGAAGACATCGACATCGGCAACGGCTACTTCATGAACGACCATGTGTTGCAGTTGGGAATTGATTAAAATAGTACCTGTTTGATCATAGCCGTCATTTCGTAGTGCAACGAAGAAATCTCCCTATCGCTTGCACTTAGCTATATCATGCCTAGGCTAACAAGAATGTGCTGTGAATACGGCATTAACCTTTTACCATTGCTTTCTTACGGGTTCTGCGCTTAGTGTCTCTAGTAAACGTTTTTTTACGCCCCGTTGCATTATAATAGGCAATTACCTCGCTGATCATTTTTCTATCTCCATCGGTCAGCGGTTTAGGATCCACCGTAAAATCAATTCCGTAGGGTTCAATTCCGATATGATATTTTGCGCGTTTCCCCACAATCAGATATACGAAAAATTACTTGCTTCCGGTAGATGGGAAACGGGGCAGGCCTTTGAAGAGAGTCACTCTTTTACAACCTTATACATGGCCCTAATGCCACCCTCTCCCCCGGAGAGGGCCGGGGTGAGGCTCACAACCTCGAGAACATACACACCAGCCGGCAATGTACTTATAGAAATACTGTTATTGCCTTGATTGAGTGTTCCGCTTTGTTCTATAATGCCCGTTATGTTCAGTATCCTGTAAGTTGCCTCGGTTTTTACTCTATCGATGTTGATTGTTTCGTAAGCTGGGTTAGGGTAGACGGTGATGTTATTGGTGGGGATTTCAGAAATTTTTTCAGGCCAGCAAGCAGGATTGAAGGATACTTTTCGGATATACGCCGGACTACCTACCTCACCTACAAATAAATTGCCGCACTTGTCAAAAGCAAGACCGCTTGGATGCCAAATTTCTGCTTCAGTAGCGGGGAACCCATCTCCACTATGACCACCTATTCCATTTCCAGCAATAGTATGAATAGTACCTAACCCATCAATTTTACGAACCCTGTTATTATACGCATCGGATATGTATATATAGCCATCAAAATCAAAGGTGATAAAACCAGGATTAAGGTATGCTGCAGTTGCGGGGATATCATCTCCATTATAAATATATGAAGAAGTATCACCTGCTATTTTAGATATTATTCCCATCGGGTTTATTTTCCTTACTTTATTAATAATACTTCCGTTCTCTGTAAAATAAATGTTCCCTACTTCATCGACATGAATATCACCGTTGGGTGAACATTCTGCTAGTATGGCGGGCCCATCATCACCTGAAGAACCATAAACTCCATTCCCTGCGATTGTGCTGATGACTCCTGAAGTATTAATTTTCCGAATTCTTCTGTTCAACGCGTCTGCGATATATAGATTACCTATATCATCAAAACATACACTTGTAGGATTATTAAGAGCCGCGACAATTGCCAATCCACTATCTCCGGAAAATGCCCCGGTTGTGTATCCGCCTGGCCCAATTCCAGCAATTGAAGAAATAATGCCCGTAGAAACATCAATTTTACGAATCCTTTGGTTCATAATATCGGCAAAGAAAATATTGCCTAGCGTATCAACAGTTATTCCGCAGGGTTGATTTAGCTGAGCATTAATTGCAGGACCGCCATCGCCATAAAAGCCAGCACTTCCTGTTCCGGCAACAATGGTAATCAGACCACTTGTATCCATTTTCTTAACTTGATTTCCGAGAAGAGTCGTGAAATAGAGATTGCCATACGCATCAAACACTAGACCGTTCGGATCATAAACTCCAGAACTTGCGATGGTAGTAATATTTTGAGCGCTGACAAATAAAGACCAAAATATGAAAAGAATAATGAGACGAGCCTTCATGTTCAACGCTTATTTATCACAAAATGCAACAAGTTCTTATACAATATACAGAGGAAGGGACCCTGGATACACCCCACTTCCCGTAATATCCATTCTGTAAATAGTCCCAGGAGGCAAAGAGCCACCGGTCCATATAGGTGTACTAGCAGCGTTGAGGCAATTCACGTTAAAAGTATTATTTGCAACAACATTATTTTCTCCAAAACTCCTCGTTCCGCGTAGACTTTGTCTATTTCGTGATGGAAGGATATCAATAGCTATCGTTACCGATTGCAGTCTATAATGATACAATGCGATCATAATTGCTCGTTTCATAAAGTTAATTCATATCTTAATATTCACAACAAATATTTTGCAAAGAGGTTCTTGCAGCATCATCATTTTTATCAAATGCAACATAGCTAAAACGTCTTGGGCTGCATCCATTTGCCACTTACCTTTGTCTCGGATTTAAGTTTTTTACTGTAATTTCCTCTCTGCCCTCTGCGGTTTTCTTAGCGCCCTTCGCGCCTGCCTGCCGTTAGGCAGGTGAACAACTCGCATCATTTAATCAAAAACATATTTATCATCCAGACTGCGTGCGCCTTAGCTTTTTTCAACTGCCGTAGCTTTAGCAAAGGCATGTAGCGGTGGCGCAGCGTAGTCGAAGGATGTGGCATAAATGGGGCATCCAGCCTGTCTAGTCCCTAAAAAAGTTTACACATAAAATGTGTAAACAATGGACAAAACAAAACAACGGCAAGGCCGAAAAGGTCAAAAAGGCAGCACGAAACATGATATAACGTTCATGCGCCACGT
>CAIJNJ010000144.1 GCA_903821975.1 uncultured Bacteroidota bacterium | reverse complement strand
CTGAATTCAAGACGAAATTTTTTATCCAGTTTTTGCTGGTATTCAGGTTTCATAGGAGAAAGCATATCAAGTTGCATTTTCAATTCTTCTATTTTGATTAAACCTTGTTGCATGTGAGATTATTGAGTATGTTGGTTTGTAAAATTAGTTAAAAATCAATAGGTATCTAATTACATTGATTGTACCGGCTTCATGGCTTAATTATTATAACCGGTATAATAAGAAAACCATAACATTATGAAACTGGAAGAAAATGAAGCACCGCGCAAGCCTGTAAGTTCAGGCAATGATATTTCTGACGGTGATGCCCGTGAAGAGGGTAGAATGGACAAGGACGAAGACCTGAAGAAAGGAAATGACAATGATTCCCCGCTTGCAAAGCCATTTGAAGAACAGAAGAAAAAGATAACACCCGATTCTCTGTCTTCACCTGATCCCAACAATGGACATAATAAGGGTACTATGGATGAGCACGAAGAACCTGATCCTACAACCGATGATATGCCTGATCTGAAAGTTGATTACCCCGACGAAAACAAACCTGCAAAAGACAAATAAAAAACGCCCGCAACAGCGGGCGTTCTTATCTTAATATATTTTGTGCATTTTCAAATTAGCACATTTTCAAATTTTCAAATTACCCCTGAACATGCACATTAAACTGGAAGCTGATAACGCATTTCAGCGTATCTGTAGTAGCACGGCGTAATATACCACCAGCGGCATAATTGAACTGCGTACCTGTCAGGTATCCTTTTAACTCTGCATTCGGATCTACCGGCAGCGTAAGCGTATTGCTGGTCTGGTCAGGATTGTTTGCGATGTTGATCGCATACGGTGTGGTATTTGAGTTTGAAGAAACCTGCGCGTAGCAGGATTTGAAGTTTGCAAAATTATTTGCTGTTGTGCCGTTCTGTAAGTTCAGCGTAACCGAAGTTATTTTTACACTGGTAATGTTACTCACGCCCAGTGCATTTCCGGTGCCTGCCTTTATCACCGAGTCAACATTGATGCTGTTAGTGCCCGTACCTGCGATCGTTGCTGAGGTATCTGAGGTTGGTGGGATAACAACCAGCACCGATCCCGATTGTAATGCGATGTTATACTGTAGCAGTTTGGCCACTTTGGAGCACGACTGTAATGTGGCAACAGTAGCTACAGTTACTGCAAATGCCAGAACGGTAAAAAGAGTCAGTTTTTTCATATAATGAAGTTTGTACAAATTTACGTTAACTATTTGTAACGAATATCATTTAATTGTACTTTTTTAGTATTTATATACTTGTTTTATTTTTAACTATCTACAACCATAATATTGTTCTATATTCGCATAAACTGATTCAATAGATGGCTGAAATAATAAAGAAACAGATCGTAAAGTTTGCCCCTAAAGGGACGGATAGCTTTTATGACGCAGTTAAGGCACAAGTGAACGAGTATTTCCTATCCAACAATATATCCCCGTATTCCAATTCCAAAATGTACGTAAAGACCGCTGCCATGCTGTCGATGTACTTTGTACCATATTTCGTTATTGTTACAGGGCTTGCATCGGCAAGTTTATGGCTGTTTTACCCTTTATGGCTGCTTATGGGCCTGGGTATTGTGGGTATTGGCACTTCGGTCATGCACGATTCCAATCACGGAGCTTATACTGAGAACAACGGAATTAACAATTTCCTCGGTGGCGTCTTGAATGTGCTTGGCGGTTATGCGCCAAACTGGAAGATACAGCACAATATATTGCACCACACCTATACCAATATCGAAGGCCTTGACGAGGATATTGACGCTGGTAAGGGCCTGCGTATGACGCCTGAAAGACCGTTAAAGCCCATACATAAGTACCAGCATATCTATGCTTGGGGCCTGTATTGCCTTATGAACCTGTACTGGATCGTAGCTAAAGATTACAAGCTGTTATTCCGTTATGCTAAGAACGGCCTGTTGCAGAATCAAAAGCTTACACTCAGGCGCGCACTCATTGAGTTGTCGCTGCTAAAGGTCCTTTATGTAGCCTACATCATTATATTGCCCATTATGTTTTCCGGTGTGGCCTGGTATCATGTCATCATTGGTATTGTGTTGATGCATATTGTTGCAGGCTTCTCTTTGGCGGTTATTTTCCAGCCGGCACATGTGGTGGAAACCTCTGATTACTCGCCGCCATCTGATGAGCGTAAAATGGAAAACAACTGGGCCGTGCACCAGGTAAGGAATACCGCTGATTTTGCTCCTAATAATAAACTCG
>CAIJNJ010000143.1 GCA_903821975.1 uncultured Bacteroidota bacterium | reverse complement strand
TGGCTTAGGCGTGCTTATGGTATATCAGTGGTTTAAAAAGGCAACTGATAGCCCGGCCGCCGTTTATGGCGCTGCTGCTTTATGCCTGTTGGCCGTGCCTACCTTAATGGCAAAAGTAGAATGGAAAGACCATGACCGCTCTAAGAAAACACTGGCTCGCGCGGTAGCTTATAATACACTTTCCTGCTGCGCACCCAATGCGGTATTATTCACATTCGGCGATAACCAGACATACCCGTTATGGTATATACAGGAGGTGGAAGGTTTCCGCAAAGATGTGCGTATCATTAACACAAGCCTCCTTGGTATTGACTGGTATATAGACCAGCTCAACTATCGTATCAATGATGCAGATGCCGTACCTATGATATGGAAAAGGGAAGATTATATCGGCGACAGGCATAATTACATCCAGTACTTCGACAACCCGACGCTTAAAATACCTAAAGACCAGTATTTTAACCTGACTGATGTATGCAATTTCATGGACAGTAAAGATCCAGCTAATATGGCCGGAAGAAGAGGTGGTGATGAGGTGAACTACATGCCCATCAAGAACTTCTTTGTACCGTCACTTAATAAAGAAGAGTTGGTGAGCAGGGGCCTCATAAATCCCGCAGACAGTGGCCGTGTCGTTACTGATATGAGATGGTCGTATCCAAAATCAACGGCTTACAAGGGCGACCTCGCCGTACTTAACATCATAGCCGGTGTTGCTAACCAGGGTTGGAAACGTCCATTATATTTTGATGCCGGCCTCCGTACAGGGGATTATGGTGGCACGGGTGACTACCTGCATATGGAAGGGCTGGTATATCGCCTCATGCCATTCAAATACAGGGATTCGATAAAAATAAACAGCCAGGTGCTCGGTACTATCAACACAGATAAGAGCTATGACCTGTTCATGAATAAGTTTATCTGGGGTGGCGCTGAAAGAAACGATGTTTACTTTGATGAGCCAAACCGCCATGAGTTTGTAACATACCGCATGGACGGATCATTCCTTGCTAACCAGTTGACCACAGAAGGCAAAAAAGATAAAGCAATACAGGTACTGGATAAAGTAATGGCTGGAATTACCGAACACTCTTACGCATATGATTATACCGGCTACTTCATGGCTGCTGCATATTTCAGGGCGGGGGCATTTAGTAAAGCTGATGAACTCACTAAAAAAATAATGCGCAATGCGGAAGATGACATTAACTGGGTCATCACCCTACCGGAGGACAGCAAGGCCGCAATGGGCGATGATGTAAGGCAGCAATTCCAGATCATGCAGTCACTGGGGCAAATGGCTTACCAGGCCGGAGATAGTGTTACTACTAAGCAAATCATCTCAAAGATGCAGGCGCTGGGGCCTAAGGTTAAAGAATTCCTCAATACCCGCACAGCCCCGCAAAGCCAAGGCAATGGCGATGAGCAGCAATAAAATTTGATTTACTGATAAAAACCCTTCGCAGAAGCGAAGGGTTTTTTATTTTATCGATACTGTAATACCGTTACATGTACAATTTGCAAGAACTTAAATAACTTTGAGTAACTAATTAATTATGAGCAAATACTGTTTTACCCGGATCACGTTTATTCTTTCTCTATTAGTTTCGGTAAGTATCTGTTATGCACAGAATACCGCCGATGAAAAATACCCGAAAGCTATATTGGTGCAGCTAAGATCAGAACACAACCGGATGGAATATTTAGTAAAAGCCCGCGCGTATAACGACCTGGAAAAGCTAAAAGTTGACGCAGTGAAAGTGCAAACAGCTATGATCAACGATTTCCAGGATCATTTTACAAATTGCCCGGTCTATTATTATATGGATACCAATGCTCCACTCATTCAAAAAAAGATCTTTGATGGTATACTGTTGAACGCAGATCTTACCCCGGCAAAAAATTTACCGATAAGCAACACCAATAATGATTACCTGGTAGCATACTATGGATATCCTGTAGTGCAATCAATACGCAGAGAAGTTGTAACAGATACTGTTACCGACAGTTTACAGTATAGGAATAATGAGCGAAAAAAGCGGCTCAATATTGAGGACGTGCCTAGTTCACCGGGGCCGGAAGATCCTTTCAATATGGCGAACACGACAAATACTTCAGGCCCGGATGTATATATGCACAATGCCGGAGAACCATCAGGGATCGGGCTGGTGATCCTGAACAGTAATTTTTTGCAGGTAAACTATTTTTATAAGCTTGGCTATCAGTCATTGTTTTTGAGGCGGCGTGTAAAAAATGATAAGTATCATTATTCATCAAAGCATTTTGATATGGAATATTTCCCATTTGCAGCGCTGTTCAACGAAAAATTAACTGACAGGCACGGGATACATGACTTGCTCATCTATGACGCGACAAAGCCAAAAATAGATTCAGTTCGGAATTAATTCACGGAAGATATCAATTTACGCATTACCCACCTTTTAAGCATCCTTGCATATTCGTGAGTGACCTATACAAATGGCCCCAAACATTTATGTTTCAAGACGGTTTGATATAAAGTTTCCTTGAGTGGGATTATTTATGATAATTTATACACTGGAAACCAACCCCTAAATAGAGAAGGCCGGTAATACCGGCCTTCTCTATTTATATCTTATGAGGTCATTTATTCATTACCCATTTTCTTCAGCATCCTTGCGTGCTCACGAAGGGCATAAACAAACGTTGGCATTACTTTATACGGCAAGCCATATTGCTCTGCGGTGCTCTTTACTATTTTAGCAATCTGCGGATAATGCACGTGTGAAATGTGTGGAAAAAGATGGTGTTCAACCTGGTAATTAAGACCTCCCACGAACCAAAACATCCAATGGCTGCGCGGAGAGAAATCGGCTGTATTCAGCAACTGGTGTATAGCCCAACTGTTTTCCATTTTGCGTTCATCTGATGGCAATGGAAATTCTGATGACTCAAGCACATGTGCCAACTGGAATATCAATGACAGACCGAGCCCCGCAGTGAAATGCAAAATAAAGAACCCTGCAACGACGTACTGCCATGGCATACCAGAAAAAATGATAGGTAATACAAGTACATAACCAAAGTAGATAACCTTGTATATGCTCAGTTCTATCAATGCTTTTCTAAGAGATATTTTTTCTTTCTTCAGTAAACCTTTTTTCTCGTACTGGAAAAGAAGGCGATAGTCTTTATAAGTAACCCACTGTAGCGTAAGCAGGCAGTAAAGAAACCATGCATATATATGCTGAAAACGGTGCAACTTGTATTTTTTACTGTGTGGGGAAAAACGCATTAATCCGCCCACTTCTATATCTTCATCAAGGCCTTCGATATTGGTGTACGTGTGGTGAAGTATATTATGCTGTATCCTCCAGGTAACGTCATAACCACCAACAACGTTAACAACGTCACCTATTATCTTGTTTACAGTTTTGTTATCAGAATAGGAACCGTGGTTAGAATCGTGATGCACAGAACAACCGATACCTACCATACCCAAACCCATCAAAAACCATAACCCGAAAAACAGATATGGGCTTACGGCGCCAACGCCTGTGATGATAAGAGCACCCGGAACAAAGAAAAGACACAACATCGCTACAGTCTTCCACCATAGTGCCCTGTTACCGGTTGGAGCAATGTTATTTTGTTTGAAAAAATCGTCTATATTTTTCTTGAGTGTATCATAGAAACCTTCTCCGTTCTTGGGTGCAAAACGCACTATATTCAATTTACTCACCTTAGTTATTTAATTTTAAAATTTGTGCAAAGATAAGTGATAATACTTATACAATGCGGACTATTAGTGTTAAATGTAATTCAGAAAACCAGATACGGTCCAGGT
>CAIJNJ010000142.1 GCA_903821975.1 uncultured Bacteroidota bacterium | reverse complement strand
TGCCCTTTTTGAAAAAGTTCCGTATGTTTATGACCACACATTAAGAAAATGAAAACCCGGGTGTAACGAAACGTCGATTGTTAATATATATCAACCCCGTTGTAATTGAGTTGTTAATGGTATTTTAATCGCACCAAACTAAATAAAGAATAAATATATTTACGTGAAATGTTTCATGTAAAGACTACGTGGAGCACTATTTATTTATTCAACGCTTTTTGGAACCAGGTTACGTTTTATTTTATAATGGCAATAAACAATAAAATTTTACTTCATCATCTTAAAGAACATTTTGGAAATGCCATTCCAATAGACCTGTTGCCCTTTATAGATAAGCTCAATGAAGTTTACAACCAAAATGAGCATTTTCTGCCTGCTACCAACGATTCCCTTGTTAAAGTAAAGAACAAAACAAAGAGAACTGATGACTGCGACAAGTTGAAAGCGCACAACATACTTATTCAAAAAGCATCAAAAACGGGGAGCTGGGAGTTTGATTACCCGGTACATAAGATATCGGGCTATGACAACAGCGATGCCCATGCTTATTATTTCTCTGAGGAGGTATACCGTATACTGGGACTGGAGTACGGAGCAGATGAGATCAGCAAAGACCTGTTTTTCCCACAGCTAAATCCCTACGATCTAAGTATTGTCCTGGAAAATACGATGGTCACCGAACAGGACAGCAAACAATACCAGGAAGAGCACATCATAAGAATGGAGGACGGCTCGGAAAAAGTGCTGCTGAAACAATCGGATATCTACTTTGACAAAAATAGCGGGTCTCCCACAAGGATCGTTGGCACACTACAGGATATTACAGAGAAAAGGCGCCTGGAAACAGACCTTCAAAACTTAAAAAATAAAAAAGATTCGATCCTTCAAAACCTTTTCAACGCATACCTTTCATACGATGTTATCAACAACAAGGTGTTGTTCTCGAATCTTGCTTTTCAAAAGATATTTGATGACACTCCATTACAAAGCAAAGGTGGTGAAACATCTTTTTTATCACTCATTTCTGATGATGACAAGACGGGCGCTTACTCATTGCTGCGTAAACTTGCCAAAGGAGAAACCGCTACCTATAACTTCAGGATACTGCTCAATGATGGTAATTACCGCTGGCTGGAATCGAGGCTGGTACCTACATTGAACGGAGGCAGGCTGGTACAGATAGAACTCATCGCAAATGATATTACCGCATACAAGCGTGCCGATAAACGGATAAGCGATGTTAAGAACGATTTCCAGAAACAACTCTTCAACGTAGGTGAGGTGGTGATGGTAGTTAATGACCGGCTGCAATTAACGTATGTATCTGAAAACGTGAGTCGATTATTAGGGTTTACGCCCGAAGAACTTGCCGGCGCCGACCTGCCGCGTATTGTTAGCGCAGAAGATCATGAAAATGTGATCGCTTTTTATAAAAAGGTAATAGGGGAAAACGGGGATGGTCAACGCATGTCATTCCGGTTCAGGCACAAAACAGGTGATGATGTATGGTGTGAATGCGCCGCCAGTAACATGACAGGTAACCCGATGATCGATGGTGTCATCACACGTGTAAGGGATGTTACATTTTTCAAAGAGCATGAAAATAAGCTCTCGACCACGGTTGATGAACTGAAGAAAATAAATACCAATCTTGAAGATTTCGTATCGGTAGTGTCGCATGATCTGCGCGCACCACTTTCTTCCATGCAGGGCATCCTGGACCTGATAGACCTTAAAGACCACAGCGTTTATTTTTCAGAAGAATTAAATTATCTCAGGAACAGCATCAACAACCTGGATACATTCATTATAGACCTGCTCAACTATTCGAAGTGCACGAAGACAGAGTTGAAAACGGAAAGCATTTGCCTGGAACAACTGCTGGATGATACCACTAACTTCCTCAAATTCATGAATTCGCAAAATACGCAAGTCGACTTCAGGAAAAATGTAAAGAACGGAGTGTTGTTTTATTCAGATCCTAAAATGATCAACATCATTTTGAACAACCTGATCTCGAATGCAATAAGATATAGCAACCCTGAAACAAAGACACCTTTCGTAGAGGTGAAAATAAATGCAAATGACGTGAGTGCCCAGATCGAAGTTACAGATAACGGTATCGGCATATCGAAAGAAGACCAGGACAAAGTCTTCGATATCTTCTACCGCGTATCTGATGATAATAACGGTACCGGCATGGGGCTGCACCTTGTAAAACTGGCAGTGGAAAAACTATCGGGTAATATTACTTTAGAATCTGAATATAACGTAGGTACTAAGTTTTTGATCACTATTCCTAACATGTTAAATAGCCCAAACTAAATCAATGAATCCCGGCGAAAAAAAGTATTGTTTCAAAAAGGTAATTGCGATCGAAGACACGAAGATAGACCAGTATATTATTGAGAATACCATGAAGAAGTGCAATTTCAGTGAAGAGCTCCTTTTATTTGGTTCTGCGGCTGAGGCCTTATCTCATTTTGAGGAAATAAATACAAGTAATGATGAAATACCAGAACTCATATTTTTAGATATACAGATGCCCAAGATGAACGGGTTTGAATTCCTCGCTACCATGAATGAAAAATTCAGCCGGCTGAGGGATAAAATATCTGTTGTGCTGCTTACCTCTTCCCTTGACCCTGTGGACAAAACCACATCCGGATCTTTCCCGAACATAAAGCTCTATATAAACAAGCCTTTGAATATAGAAAAGCTGGAAAAGGTAAGTGAGTTGTTTTGTTAAAGTTCTCGCAAAGGCGCTATCCCACATTTTGTTTTTAAAATCGCAAACTATTGGTAAATCAGATAGTTAACGTAATAAAACTTATCCTTTGTCTTCCAGTCCTATTTTCTCTTCGGTAAGGTATACGTTGCGATCGGCCGCATTACGCACCACAAGCTCTGCTACGAAACCGGTGAGAAAAAATAAAGTACCTATCACCATTACCGGCGGGGCCAGATAAAAACCTACTTTATGCGTGAGCCCAAAGCTTGCGCCCTCGTTCCAGCGCTCAATGATGAGCCAGAAAACAATTACAAACCCCACCAAAAAGGTAAACGACCCCAAAGTACCGAACAGGTGCATCGGTTTTTTACCGAAACGGCTCACGAACTGTATAGATAGAAGATCCAGAAAGCCATTAATGAACCGCTCCCAGCCAAATTTTGATACACCATACTTGCGCGGCCTGTGCTGCACCACCTTCTCGCCTATCTTTTTAAAGCCGGCATGTTTTGCGAGTACCGGGATGAAGCGGTGCATCTCGCCATATACCTCAATGCTCTTCACTACTTTGCGCTTATAGGCTTTGAGGCCACAATTCATATCATGCAACTTTATACCGCTG
>CAIJNJ010000141.1 GCA_903821975.1 uncultured Bacteroidota bacterium | reverse complement strand
TGCCCTTTTTGAAAAAGTTCCGTATGTTTATGACCCCATGTTATTTATTTTGGCTAAAGCCGAGAATGATGGTGTTTTCATTACCCCGGCCTGAAGGCCTGGGCAACTACAGCAGTTTTCTAAAGTGTATTTTACAAGTCTAATTGGTATTACTTCTGGGTGTATTTCAAATCTTCGCGAATTTGGCAGCCCCTATCGGGCAATATTTTTGTTGCATATCTGATAACTACAAAGCTGTAGCCCCTAACAGGGCAGTACTGATTGTTTGTTTATTTTATGTATCAAATATTTGGATGCGAAGATTTGAAATACACCCTTACTTCTTCACCTTTATCAAAAAGTCGTTGGACACTTTTATGTCGCCTTTTGCAGTCCATTTGAGGTGCTGCCATTCTGCGGTGGGTTTTATGGTGGCAGTAGTACCATCTTCTGCGGTTACAGGGATTGGCAGCGTGAAGCCTGTAACAATATTATTGAACCTGTAATTCAGTTCATTGTTTTTGATGTTGTATTCCAGTTGCGGGATCTTTGTGGTGCGCAGGTACTGGTCGAAGAAGGCGGTTAGGTTAAGCCCCGTGTGCCAGCTTATGTGCCCTTCTATCTGCTGCGTGGTAGTGACCTGGTGGTACAAGTCTTTGCCGAGGCCGCGGAGCATTTCCCGGAACTTTTCATCATCGTTGGTCATCACGCGTACCATGTACATAATGGCCGCGCCCTTATCATACATATCGTCAGATCCTTCATCGTTCACACCATAATCGCCTATTATGGGTTTATCGTTGCGGATGTTGTGCCATTCTCCGCGACAATACTTCTGAGCGGCTTCTTTTCCCTGCGTGCACTCAACAAAAAGACATTCGGAGAATGTAGTGATACCTTCGTGTATCCAGTTGTCGGCAATATCTTTTGCCGTTACATTATTGCCAAACCATTCATGCCCGCTTTCGTGCACTATGATATAATCGAAGGCCATGCCTATGCCTGTGAAGGTGCGGTCGAAGCCCATGTAGCCCATTTTATAGCCGTTGCCGTAAGCCACAGCGCTCTGGTGTTCCATGCCGAGGTAGGGCGCGTCTACGAGTTTATAACCATCTTCATAAAAAGGGTAGGGGCCCATCCAGTATTCAAAGCAGTGCAGCATCGGCTTTACCACTTCAAATTGTTTTTTCGCCCGCTCCTCGTTATAGCGCAATACCCAGAAGTCAAGGTCCAGTTGCCCTTTTTCACCCATGAGTGTATCGGTCCAGTGCACATAATCGCCTATGTAAAAAGTTACATCGTAGTTATTGATCGGGTTCTTAACGGCCCATGCATACGTTGTTTGCTCATCATCAGTACTTATCATCATCAGCTTACCGTTGCCTATCGCTTTCAGCCCTTTCGGTACGGTGAAGGCCATAGACATACCGTTATCCGGTTCATCCCACTGGGCATCCTTGCAGGGCCACCATACACTGGCACCTAATCCCTGGCAGGAGACAGCTATCCACGGGTTGCCTGCGGTGTCCTTTGTCCATGTAAAGCCCCCATCCCAGGGCGCGTTCACCGCAGTTCGCGGTTTGCCATGGTAGAAGATGAGCATGTCCTTGGTTGTGCCTTTTTCCCATGCGGAGAATTTATGGGTAAGCCACCACACATTGCCTTCCTGTTTAAAACTTATAGGTAAGTGAATAACGGTATCATCCGAATAGACGATCAGCAATACACTGTCTATCTGCATAGGCGCCTGCAGGTCTATCTGCATAGAGTCTACCGGCTTTTTTGTCACTACCAGCGATATGGTATTCTGGCCCGAAATGCTTTTTGCAGCTGTGTCAAATTCTATAGCAAGGTTGTAGTATTTCACATCCCACCAGTCGCGGCCGCGGCCATTGCTGCCACGCAGGGTATCGGCATGGGTATAAGCAAATGTGGTATTTGCTGAGAGCAAATACCACATTATTAAAAAGATATTTATTGGCTTTATCATTGTTCGATGTTGGTTAGCTCCACATCAAAGATAAGGATTGAATTCGGAGGTATTGCACCGCTGCCCCTTTCGCCATATGCGAGGTAAGAAGGCAGGTAGAAAGTCGCCCTTGTACCCTTCTTCAACAATTGCACGCCTTCGTCCCAGCCGGATATCACCTGGTGCTGGCCCAATGTAAAGGTAAACGGGTGCGATGCTACAAAGTTAGAATCCACGTTCTTGTCAAACACATGACCGTTGAGGAGTTTACCAAGGTAGCTCATAGATACTTTCTGGCCGGGTTTAGCGTTATCGCCTGTTCCTTCCTTAGTAATGGAGTAGTACATGCCCGACTCTGTTTTTGTAGCATGGATGTTGTTCTTTGCAAAGTACTCTTTCAAGTCACGGTCTTCATTGAGCTTTTGCTTGGAAACTTTTTCATCAGCTTCTTTCTTTAATTGCTCCGCTGTTTTCACATCGGTAATCTCCACATCAAAAATGAGGATCGAATTTGCGGGGATCGTGCTCCTGTCCTGGGCGCCATAAGCGAGGCCGGACGGAATGTATAATGTACCTTTAGAACCCTTTTTGAATAATAACAGGCCTTCATCCCATCCTTTTATCACGCGGCCTTTACCAATTTCCAGTGTAAAGGGTTCCATGTGATGGAATGTAGAATCCATATTGGAGTCGAACACAGTACCATTGATCAACTGGCCTTTATAGTTTACGCTGATCGTCTGACCGGCTTTTATCTGTTCGCCTTCGCCTTCTTTTGCAACGGAGTAGTAGAGGCCGGTAGCAGTTTTGGTTGCTTTAATGTTATTCTTCTTAAAGTAATCCTGCAGCATCTTGTCGTCTATGCCTTTCTGAGCAGCAGATTTCTCTTCGCTTGCTTTCTTCTCTTCGGCATCAGACTTTACAGATACCATAACCACGTTATACTCTATCTTCTGGCCGTCTTTCATCCAGGGCATTACCTGGTAGCCGGCTTTCTTTACAGAGTCAACAGGTATCCTTATTACAGCACTGTCACCTTCTACCATTTGCATAAATCCTTCAGACGGATCTGCTTTTTTAGGAGCAACGATCTGGTAAGGCACCGGTTTCATGCCATACATTTTGCGGGAGTAAAACAGTATGCTGTCTGCAACATGCACATGAATGTACATTTCGATATGATCGCTTACGGCAGGTTTTTTCTTACCTGTACCATGCTTTACGATCTTGTATTCCACGCCGCTTTTCATCTTTGTGAAACCGGTTTCTTTTGCGCCTGCTTTTGTTGCAGCGGGTGCAGCTTTCTTAGGCGCTGCTTTTTTTGTCTGCGCATATGTTGCCGGGGCTATGCCGGAAATAAGCAGTAATGAGACAAGGCTTAGCTTGATTGTACTTTTCATTGAAACTGTTTTTTGTCCCGATAGTTAGCGGGAGGTTAGTTATACAATTACTTTTTAGCAGGTTTTGGCATTTGCATTCCTTTCTGCATGCTTTCTGCTTTCACATCTGTGATCTCTACTTCGAAAATGAGTATAGAGTTAGGCGCTACAGCAGGGCTTGGGCTTTGCGGGCCATAAGCAAGCGGAGAAGGCAGGTATAAAGTTGCCTTGCTGCCTTTTTTCAGTAAAGCAACACCTTCGTCAACGCCTGGTATCATCTGGTGAGCGCCTACAGGGAACACCAGTGCATCTGTGCCATGATGACCTATTGCAGTGTCTACGTTAGAGTCAAATGCTTTGCCGTCAAGTGTTTTGCCGGTGTACTTCATGCTCACGGTTTCGCCTTGTGTTATCTGCGCGCCGCTACCTGGTTTCTGAACAGTATAGTACAGGCCTGAAGATGTTTTCTGAGCTTTGATGTTATTCTTTGCGAAATAGTCCTGCAGCATTTTATCGTCTATAGGCATTTGCTGTGCAGCCTTGTCTTTCATTTCCTGCTGCATCTGCGCCATTTTCGCTTCTCTTTCTTTGTTATATTCTGCCATTGGTTTTACAGAAACTACAGAAAGATTGATAACGATCTTCTTGCCTTTCTTCATCCATGGTGGCAGGTGCTGCATCTGGTCCGGTGGTATTGTTTTCAGGATAGTATCGCAGGAAATTTCCACGATAGCGCTATCACCTGCGGACAGGAACGGGAATACCGCCTGGAAGTCGCCGGCGTTTTTAGATTCCTGCAATGGGAAACCACCCGGTTTGCCTTGTTTGTAAGTATTACCAAGTTCTATGGTATCTACTTTTGCTATAAGGTTAAATTCAACAAAGTCGCCCTTGGTTGCATTCTTGCCGGGAGCATCTTTAATGATCTTATACTCGATACCATGTACTTTTTTAAAACCACTGTTGCTGTTGCAGCCGGTATTACTGATGAGTGCTACGCCTAGTATGGCGATTGGTAAAATCCTGGTTAACATGTTTTTTCTTTTTTTAATTGTTGGTTTTTTAGAAGTTTTAATATTATTTATTTTGTTTATTGATTTTTATCGGGGGTGAATATCGGACAAAATTTTCTTAAAATATGCTATTGTGTCTATAAAAGATGTTTTTGTGCGGCCACCGGATGCGTTAAAATGCCCGCCGCCATCAAAATATTCCCTGGCAAAGGAGCTTACGTCAAAATCTCCCTTGCTCCTGAACGACAGCTTTACCTCATCTGTGCGCTCGGTGATGAGCGTGGCAAACCGTATACCTGAGATGCTGAGCGGGTAGTTGACCAGCCCTTCGGTATCGCCGTTTTGAGTTTTGAACAGGTTCAGGTCTTTTCTCGATAATGCAATGAGCGCTGAATTGTACTTACGGAAGACCTCCATTTTTTCGATCAGCACATAGCCGAGGAAGCGCATACGGTCCTCACTCCACGAGTCGTATACCGCTTCATGTATCGGGGTATGGTCGAGGCCGCGGCTTTTGAGGTCGGCGACCATGGTATGCACAGATGCTGTGGTGATGGGGAATTTGAAAGAGCCGGTATCGGTCATCACGCCGGTGTACAGGCATGCGGCCATATCCAAATCTATGAGGGCATTATCACCGCATATGTTGATGAAGTCATACACCATTTCGCAGGTGCTGCTTTTCTCAGGTATGCTCATCCCGAAATCCCAGTAGGGCTTGGGGAACAGGTGGTGGTCTATTAATATCTTAGGCTGCATAGCATCTGCGAGCAATTGCTCCAGGTGCTTGGTGCGGCTGTAATCATTAAAGTCTACGCAAAATATAAGATCGGCATCCTTTATGGCCTCTGTTGCTTCTTTAGGTTGTGCCTCGTAGTTGAGCATATGCGCTACGCCAGGCATCCACTCGAGGAAGTCGGGTATCTCACCGGGGGATACGGCAGTAACGTTATGACCTTTCTTAACGAGGTAATGATATAACCCCAGCATGCTGCCTATCGCATCACCATCAGGCTTGTGATGGGTAGTGATAAATATCTTCTTAGGTGCCTGCAGTAAAGGAATAGCGTCTTGTATCGGCCGCATTTTTTATAACCCTGTTATGGTCTTTTTTCTCTTAGGGGCTGCAAAAGTACGGGTTATTACCTGTAATATGGAATTTGTAATATAGAATATGTGGGTATTTCATACTTTTTTAACTTTTGCAAACGGGCGAGGATGGATTTTTGCTGTACTTTTGCGCCGTTACTAAAACCATATAAATGACGAATCGTACATTCACGATGATCAAGCCGGATGCCGTAAAAGCGGGTAATATCGGTAATATTCTACAGATGATGAACGCAGGCGGCTTCCGCATAGTTGCGATGAAGTACCTGAAGATCAGCAAACAACAGGCTGAAAAATTTTATGAGATACATGCTGCGCGCCCATTTTACGGCGAACTGACCGACTTTATGAGCAGCGGACCGATAGTTGCCGCTATTCTTGAAAAAGACAATGCCGTATCTGATTTCCGTAAACTGATAGGCGCTACCAATCCTGCACAGGCGGAAGAAGGTACTATCCGTAAGAAGTATGCAGCATCGATAGGCGAAAACGCCGTTCACGGATCAGACAGCGACGAGAACGCAGCGATAGAAGGTGATTTCTTCTTTAATGGCCTGGAAAGGTTTTAAGTTAAGTCAAAAGGTAAAAGGCAAAAGCCAAAAGTGGCAGCCTTTAGGTATAGAGCATTGACTCAAAAAATGTCCCCGACAAAAGCGGGGACATTTTTATTTTTGGCCGAACCAGAGTTTAACCGCAGAGGCACAAAGACGCTAAGG
>CAIJNJ010000140.1 GCA_903821975.1 uncultured Bacteroidota bacterium | reverse complement strand
GGATGGATGAACAACGCAGGAAAAGTAGTTGATTCGTTACTGCAGTCAAACTTATCTGCATACGTTCCCTGCGAGGTAAAAGAAGCACGCAGGCTTATCCAGCCGCAAGTAATGCCCCTGGGTGTAGACTGTAATATACTTTATATAGACCGCTACGAAAATGTGGTGCTCGATATTACCAGGCAGCAATTTGATGAATACGTGAAAGGCAGGCCTTTTCGCATAAAGGTGATGCGCATGCAGGATATAACTACCATAAGTAACAACTACAGCGATGTGCCCGAGGGGAAACCACTGTGCCGGTTCAACGATGCCGGTTTTTTGGAGATAGCGCTAAATCATGAGCCTATAGCATCGCTGTTAGGGTTGGGGTCATACAGCACCGGTAATTTACGGTACCAGACGATACGGATCTTCATTTAAAAACATCCCCCTGCCCCCTTCGCTCACGCACAGGGCTCACGCTAAAGGGGGAATTGACCAATTCGAGCCGTGTCATTTTGCTTTGCAACTCATTTATAATATTTGTTGGACGCCCTGAAACTGGTAGTAAGATTAATGATCTTGATGCTGTAATTCCCCCTTTGTGCGTTGGTTGTGTGTGCGGGCGAAGGGGGCATTTCCCATGATCCGTAACTGCTTTAACTTTTAAATCAGAAAAATAAAAAGTGTTTCTTTTTCTTCATCACTTTTACTTCGATCATCTGTATGTCTTTATTAGGACGGTCGTGCGGATCGCGGGGCTCGTTAGCAATCTTATCTACAATGTCCATGCCCTCTATCACCTCACCAAATACGGTATAGTTACCATCCAGGTGTGGTGTGCCGCCTACAGTCTTGTATACTTCGCGCTGGGAAGGTGAATATTTGCGGCCATTTCGCTTTGAAAGATTGTCGAGCTCTGCATCAGAATATTTCTTACCCACAACAATATAAAACTGGCATGCTGAACCTGATTTATCAGGTGTATTATCGCGAGCTACGCCCAGTGCGCCGCGCTTGTGATAATCGGTATCATTTATCTCAGCAGGTACGGTATAGCCAAGGTCTCCCTCGCCCAGCATTTCGCCGGGTTTTGCGTGTTTTGATTTAGGGTCGCCACCCTGTATCACGAAGTTTGGAATGCAGCGGTGGAATAATGTGCTATCGTAATAATGTTCTTTTGCCAGCTTCACCATGTTATCTGTGTTCTTGGGAGTGTTGTCATAAAGCATCATCACAATGTCACCGTATTCGGTCGTTATTTTGATTTTGTGCTTTTGTGCGAATGAACCGAGTACAATAAAGCAGGCTATAAGTGTAAGTAGTGTTTTTTTCATCAGGATTTTTGTTTTTAAGATTATTCCAAAGTATAAAAATAGCATTAAACGTTATGATCTTTTCTCCTGGCAAAGCTCAACCAGCACCCCATTGGTCGTTTTTGGGTGGAGGAAACAAACCAGTTTGTTATCGGCCCCGTTTTTGGGCGTTTCATTGAGCAATTCAAAACCGAGGGCAGTGAGCCGCTTCATTTCGGCCTCTATATTTTCCACTTCAAAAGCGATATGATGGATACCCTCCCCTTTTTTAGCAATAAATTTAGATATCGGACTTTTTTCATTTGTGGCTTCCAGCAGCTCTATTTTTGCATCCCCGGTACGGAAAAAAGCCGTACTGACCCCCTCAGACGCAACTTCCTCAGTTTTATAGCACGGTGTATTTAATAATTGTTCAAATAATGGGATGGAAGCGCTTAATTCCTTAACCGCGATACCCAGGTGTTCTATCTTCAACATTGATATAGTTTTTAATAATGGGGTTATATACTAAACCTAAAAGCAAT
>CAIJNJ010000139.1 GCA_903821975.1 uncultured Bacteroidota bacterium | reverse complement strand
GTTAAGGTTTTCCCATAGCATTTTGTATACGAACGTGGCAATAGGTATAGGTATGGAAAACTCTTTAGAAATAGACTGCATACCTCGTGCTGCATAATAGCCTTCGGCCACCATATTCATTTCCAGCACAGCAGATTTTACAGAATAGCCCTTGCCGATCATAGTACCAAAAGTGCGGTTGCGGCTGTGCAATGAGTAGCATGTTACCAGCAGGTCGCCTAAATAGGCCGAAGTATGAAAGTCAGGGTGCTCGTTTGATGGGTGTACTTTTTCGAAATGGCCTTGCAGAAAATGATACATCTCCCTGTAGCAATTTGTGATGTACACACTCAGGAAATTGTCACCATAATCGAGGGCGCGGGCAATGCCAGCTCCGATGGCGTAGATGTTTTTTAGTACAGCAGCAAATTGTGCGCCCCATATATCATGGTTGCAGGTAGTATTGATATAAGTATTACCGAAAGCATCTCCCACCGCCCCGGTAAGGCTATCATCAAGGCCGGAGAACGTAAGGTATGAAAGCCGCTCATCGGCTACCTCTTCTGCATGGCACGGGCCGGTGATGGATACATATTTCTCCAGCGGGTACTGAAAGTTATTGACAAGGAAATCATTGAGCAGCAGGTTGCTGTCTGGCAATATTCCTTTGATAGCAGAGATAACATTCTTTTGCTGCCATACACTTTTATCTACCTGCTCTATTACTTTTTGTGTGTATGCAGAAGGTACGGCAACGATCACGGTATCGCATTTCGAGAGCATACCCGCAAGATCATCGGTAGGCATTATTGTTTCCGGTATAAACCTTACCGATGTAAGGTAATGCGGATTGTGCTGCCTGCTTTTCAGATAACTTATGGCTTCCTGGTTACGCACCCACCAATGTATACTGCGGCCATTGTCCGTAAGTATCTTGGCGAGAGCGGTGCCCCAGCTGCCATTACCTATTATACCTATTTGTCCTAAAGATCTTTCGTTCAAAGCAGAAATGATTTATTGAAAAATGCTATTCCTTAGCCTTCGTGTCAAATAATTTATCCTTTTCCACCACCTTCACTTTGGTCTTATCACTAAGCGTGCGGGCTATAGCACCATATGGCGCTATCACCACCTGCTCATTTTCCTTAAGGCCGTCGGTTATCTGCAGGTATTTATTATCCTGCAAGCCGGTTTTTACGTCGCGGATGTTAACCATTTTGGTGGCGTCGTTGTACACAAATACTACCTGGCGAATGTTGTCATTAACCGATACTGCAGCGTTTTTGTTTTTAATGCTATCCGGCCAGTCGCGTGTGGTCACTGCATTTACAGGTACAGAGAGGATATTATCCTGCCTGTTGGTCTGTATCTCCACAGATGCAGACATACCGGGCTTGAAAGGGAACTTACCTTTTGCAAGATTAGTAGAAAGGTCTGCATAGCTTGATGGCAGTATCAGGATGTGTACAGTATAGTTGGTAACCTGGTCTGTGCTGGTAGAAGTTGCAGAGGCTGATGTTGCTGAAGCAGAACTGCTCACCGCCACCTTAGATACAACCCCTTTGAACTTACGGTTGCGGTAAGCATCTGCCTCAATAATAGTGGTATCCCCGATCTTCACTTTTGAGATATCTGTTTCACTGACATCTACGCGCACTTCAATACGGCTCATATCTGCTATGGTGAGCATTTCGGTGCCGGCCATTTGTGCTGTACCCACCACACGCTCACCTTTCTTTACATTAAGCTGTGAGATGATGCCACTTGTGGGTGCGATGATGGTCGTCTTCAACAGGTTTTCCTGCGCCTGCGTAAGCCCGGCCTGTGCACCCTGTATACTGTATTTACCGCCTGAAGTAGATGCTCTTGCAGCATCCAGCGTGGCTTTTGCTGATTTAAATGAGGCTACTCCCTGCTCAAATTCAAGCGCTGAGATCACTTTTTGATCGTAAAGTTTTTTGTTGCGGTTGTAGGTAGCCAGCGCAAGGTCGTATTGAGACTCTGCCTGCGCCATCATTTCTTTGGTGTTGTTTGCTGTCGCCTTTGTTTGTTCCACGCTTGCTTCAGCCTGGTTCACCATAGAGTTGTATATGTTCGGATTGATCTTTACCAGTACATCACCTTTCTTTACGCTGTCGCCTTCCTGTATATTCAGTAAAGTGATCTCACCACTTACTTCGGGCGCTATCTTCACTTCTGTTTCGGGATATATCTTACCACTGGCGGTAACCGTCTCGGTAATGGTATGAAGGGCTGTTTTTTCAACGGCCACTTTTGTTTCGTCCTTGTCACTATTCTTTGCAACAATCACCAGCACAACGAGTAACAAGATACAACCAATGATGATCCACCAAACTTTCTTAGACATAAAAAAGATAAATTATACTGTAAATATATTATTTTACTTCACTTCCGTTATCGGCGGTTTCTAAAGGTGATACGAAGATAAGGCGGCCATCGGCATTTTGTGCCTTCAGTATCATACCATTGCTTTCTATTCCGCGCATTTTCCTGGG
>CAIJNJ010000138.1 GCA_903821975.1 uncultured Bacteroidota bacterium | reverse complement strand
GGTGGTATTTCTCCAGTGTGGTGCGGAGATAGCCACGGTCGAGGTGGGTGTATATCTCGGTAGTAGTAATGCTTTTATGCCCCATCATTTCCTGCACGGCGCGGAGATCTGCCCCACCCTCTACAAGATGTGTGGCAAATGAATGCCGCAACGTATGCGGGTGTATATTCTGTTTCAACCCGATCTTAAGCGCAAGGTCTTTTAGTATCATGAACACCATTACCCGCGAGAGGCCTGCGCCCCGCCGGTTGAGGAATAAAGTATCCTCGCTGCCTTTCTTTATTGCCGGCAAGTGGCTGCGCACATGCTCTTTGTAAAGCAGTATATATTTCACGGCTGCATCGCCAATAGGCACCAGGCGTTCCTTATTGCCCTTTCCTATCACCTTAATAAAACCGACATCGAGATACAGATTAGATATTTTAAGGGTTATGACCTCGCTGACACGCAGCCCACAACTATACATGGTCTCCAGCAGGGCGTGATTGCGCTGGCCCTCCGGTTTACTGTGGTCAATGGCTTCAAACAACTGGTCTATCTCGGCCAGGCTCAGCACATGCGGCAGTGACCGCTTTATTTTGGGCGCCTCTATCAGGTCGGTCGGGTCTTTTTTGATCACTTCCTCAAGGAGCAGGTAGCGAAAGAAAGACTTTACCCCGCTTAGTACCCGTGCCTGCGTATATGCGGATAGCTCCAGCTCATTTATCAGCGCCATCAGGGATTGTATATGCTCCAGTTCCAGCCGCTCTAGGCCCGTACCGGGATAGGCATCCTGCACATGGTCGCGCAGCATGGCCACGTCATGCAGGTAGGCTTCTACCGTATTTTCAGACATAGACCTTTCTAACTGTAAATATGCCTTAAACCCTTTCAGATATGCGTCCCACATCTTTATCGTAATGGCTCAATGGCTTAATTGCTCATTGGCTCAATTAACGTGAAAATACAAAATAATAATGGGGCGATGATGTGAAAATAGCAAGCTTATAATTGCTTAATTGTTTTCTGTAATTTGCATCCTATCATGTTACAGATAGCGATCGTAAACGGACCAAACCTGAACCTGCTGGGGGTACGTGAGCCGCACATATATGGCAACCAAAGCTTCGACCAGTATGTTGCTGGGTTAAAAGAGCGGTTCCCACAGGTACAGATACATACATACCAGAGCAATGTGGAAGGTGAGCTAATCAACTACCTGCACAGTTGCATGGGCAAAATGCAGGGCATAGTACTCAACGCCGGGGCATATACGCATACCAGCATAGCCATAGCAGATGCAGTGAGCGCAATAGGCATACCGGTGGTGGAAGTGCATATATCTAACGTACTGGCAAGGGAAGATTACCGCAAGACCTCATTTATTGCTGACAAATGTGTGGGCTCTATCAGCGGTTTGGGAATGGAGGGATATGCGCTGGCGGTTCGGTATTTTACTGATAAATTCGAACACTGATAAAGAAAAGGTATTAATAAACAATTTAAAAATTTACTATACTATATATTTTCAGATTTACGCCAATTACGAATGGCTACAGAAGAAATGTTTTGCGTTACAACATTTATCACCTTTAATTTATTTAATACTGTCTTAAATATTGTCATGTCAATGTATGAATGTAATGATTCAAAAGTATTAGGAGGGCAACCATAAATCACATATTTTCCATGCTTATTAACTAACTCATTAATAATATTCAAATCATGAAAAAGTAAGGAAGCGAACGTTTCTTCATGAATCAATTTACCCAGTTGTTTTCTTTTAATAGTAAGAAGTTGGATTCCATGAAAAGGTAGTGCATCAAGCAATATAATAGGACGATTGATTTTATCTTCAGAGGTATAACTTAATAACTCTTTTAAATATTTACCTTTCTTTTCTCCATTAGGCATAAGGCCAAATCCCCTCAATATTCTCGATAAGTATGCATCTTTTCTATTATCAATTTTATAGTCTTTATTGAATATACTGTTACTTACTTTTTGTGGAATTGATTCCATAATGAAAAAAATCACATCTGCATTTGGATTTGATTTCAGATGTGGTAAAACCATTTCGTTTATATATCGGTAATAATCATGTACACATTGAGCGTATGTGAAATAATTGCCTTTCGAAATTCCTATTTGATTGCAAAGCTGATGATATTGCGTTAAAGTTAATTGCAACATTTGCATCTCAGAAATTCTAAACCCTCTCAAAAAATCATGAGTAATCATTTGTTTTTTCCCTTCTAATTTTAGCTCGTCAACATAGAGCCAGCCATCTTTTGCTGCAAATTTCAATTCTTTGTTGTCAATATTATAAGTCCCTGGAATAACACCTGGAGAACAATTTAAGAAATGAGATTTATAAATCTTCAACTGTTTCCCTGATAGGAAAGTATAAGCCCCATACTCAGGCGATACCCCTCTAATAAAGCGATCTATCTCCGCTACGGTCTTATTCCAGTCTATTGCAAGGTTCTCTTTAAATATTTTAGGGGCGCTCTTTAGTTCCGAAGCCGGGATACTGCTTTGAGGTACCTCCTGCAGCGTACCATCTGCAAGGCCTTTTACAGTTCTTACCAGTAGCTCGGCACCTGCGGCCATCAGCTTATCGTGCATCGTGCCGGCATTATCATCTGCCGTTATCGGTACACTTTGGCGGAGCAATATGTCCCCGGTGTCTATCTCGTGCTTCAGTTTAAAAGTTGTTACACCTGTTTCCATCTCTCCGTTGATAATGGCCCAGTTAATGGGCGCTGCACCGCGGTATTGCGGCAGCAGCGATCCGTGCACATTTATGGTACCCATTGGCGGCATATTCCATACCACCTCCGGCATCATACGGAAGGCTACTACCACCTGAAGGTCTGCGTTAAGCGCCTTTAAAGCTTCTAAAAATTCAGGGGCTTTCATTTTTTCGGGCTGCAACACGGGTATACCATGAGCAATGGCGTATTGTTTAACAGCGGAAGCCTGCAGTTGCTGTCCGCGGCCGGCTGGCTTATCAGGCATCGTAACAACGGCCACTATGTCAGCCCCGGCATCAACCAGCCCTTTAAGGCAGCCAACGGCAAAATCGGGTGTTCCGAAAAATACTATTCTTAGCTGTTCAAACGTTTTCATCGAGGCTGCAAAGCTAATAAAAACCGCTGCCCTGTAAGGGTTGATGCTCTGAATATTTATTTTGATATACTATTTAACCACAACTGTTCAATATCAACTAATCAACCAACCAACTTATCTTTACCCACCGAATGAGTCCGAAAAGAATAGTTTGTACCGTTACCAATGACCTGAACTATGACCAGCGCATGATACGCATCTGTACCTCGCTGGCAGATGCGGGTTATGATGTGACATTGGTGGGGTTGAAAAGAAAAACAAGCAAACCATTATCACAACGGCCTTTTAAGCAGGTACGACTGCCTATTATTGTGGAGCAGGGCAAACTTATGTATTTCCATTACTGGTTGAGCCTGTTCTTTTTCCTTCTGTTCCGAAAGGTAGATGTCCTTTGTGCCATAGACCTTGACACTATATTACCGGTCTATTATGTGTCAAAGCTGCGGGGAAAGAAGCGGGTGTATGATGCACATGAGATATTTACTGACCTGAAAGAAGTAATATCCCGCCCGGCAGTACATAAAATGTGGACATGGATAGGCGATCATTGTGTGCCGCACTTTCATACCGGCTATACCATAGGCGAGTGTTATGCTGATGAGTTTAAAAAAAGGTATGGTGTAAACTATGGCGTAGTGCGCAGCGCCACTGTGCTGAAACCATTACAAATACCGGAAAAGAAGGAGCACTTCATCCTCTACCAGGGCTGGGTGAATGTGGGCAGGTGTTTTGAACAACTGATACCCGCCATGCAGCATGTAAATGCAAAACTGGTGGTGTGCGGCGAGGGTAATTTTTATGCACAGGCCCAGGCACTAGCAAAAGAGTATAATGTAACGGATAAGGTGGAATTTAAAGGCTATGTGCCCCCTGCGCAGCTTAGTGGCTATACAATAGAGGCGTATGTTGGTATCACCCTGTTTGAAGATACCAGCCTCAGTAACAGGCTTTCGCTGGCTAACAGGTTCTTTGACTACATGCACTATGGCGTGCCGCAGCTATGCATCAAATACCCGGAATACGAGCGCATTAACAGCCAGTACGAGGTGGCCAGCCTTATTGAAGACCCCACACCGGAAACAATAGCAGCCGCGCTGAACAAACTACTGCAAGACAATGAATATTATCTTCGCCTCCAGCAAAATTGCCTGCAGGCCCGTGAAAAATATTGCTGGCAGGAAGAAGAGAAAAAATTATTGGATATTTATAAAGCATTATAAAACTATTTCACGCAAAGGACGCCAAGAAAAAAATACGCAAAGGACGCCAAGAAGTGTGGAAAACAAATACGCTCTTTCCACCAGTTTATAATATCTCTGCGCCCATTGCGAAAATCTCTGCGATCTTTGCGTGAAACCAAAATTCACAAATTTTCAAATTGTCAAATTTCAGTGTTATAATACCGGTTTATAATGGTGTGGAGACTATTTCACGGGCCATAGAGTCGGTATTGGCACAATCATACCCGGCGCACGAAATAATAGTGGTAGATGATGCCAGCAAAGATAATACTGCTGAATTGGTACAGAGCAAGTACGCAGGCAAAGTACTGTTCATACAAAAGCTAACAAACCAGGGCAGCTCGGGAACACGCAATAAGGGCATGGATAATGCAACGGGTGACTATGTCGCTTTTCTTGATGCAGACGATGTATGGCACAAAGACAAACTACTACTGCTCAATACCATCCTTACCTCACAACCCGGAATAACACTTATATACCATCCTTTTACACAAGAGCATATCATAGACAAGGCATTGCCGGAAAATATTACGGTGTATAAGATGCCG
>CAIJNJ010000137.1 GCA_903821975.1 uncultured Bacteroidota bacterium | reverse complement strand
CGTGATCATCGTTACCTCTACTTACCGCGACTGGATTCCGGGCAGCTGGTCTTACTATAGCCCCACATGGCCTGAGGTTGGGTTCTACCTCGGTACATTCGGGTTGTTCTTTACCTGCTACTTCTTATTTGCTAAATACTTCCCTGTAGTTGCGGTGCATGAGATCAAGTTCATTCTCAAGACATCGGGCGACAATTATAAGAGAGGCATGGAGCAGATCGATAACCAGAGCACAGAAGATTTTATCCATATTGCTACAACCCATCATGATGAAGAGCACCTTTTAGAGGTACCGCATCATTAATGGAAAGAATTTGGATTTTGGAATTTGTGATTTAAATATAATTATTGAATAGAAAATACGCAACAGCTTCAGACTTTATATTAATGACTTTAGACTGTTTTAATTTTTAATTTTTGCTTTTTTATTTTTTAATATGGCTATAAAAAAATTTGCAGTAGCGGCTTACGATGACGAGGAAGTATTGTTTCCTGCGGTTAAAAAAGTGCGCAAAAGCGGGTATAAGTTACACGATGTCTATACACCATTTGCGGTGCACGGGCTCGATGAGGCTATGGGACTGAAAGGTACGGATCTGCACATTGCAGGGTTTATCTACGGTCTGTGTGGTACATCTACGGCCGTAGGTTTTATCTCCTGGATATTTTGTTCAGATTGGCCCATCGTTTATGGTGGCAAGCCTCACTTCGCTTTACCGGCATGGATACCAATTACCTTCGAGCTTACGGTATTATTTGCAGCAGTGGGTATGACACTTACTTTCTGCTACCTCAACCAGATAATGCCCGGTGTTAAGAAGCACGTCTTCCATCCCCGCCAGAGCGATGACCTGTTTGTAATGGCTATAGAGCTTAACAATCATACATCAGAGCAGGATGCGATAGCATTCCTCAAATCAACCGGCGCTAAAGAAACATCGATACAAATGGCTGAAGCAAGCTGGTGGTACGGTCGGTGGGATAAGAAAGAGGCTTACGAAGCTTTGAATGCAGGTTAAGTGAATGAATAGTTTTTTGATCCTGCCTTGGCAGGCAGGTTTTAAATTTTTGATTTAGAATTATGAACAAGATTAAAAGCATATTGATAGTAAGCCTGGGTATCACGATCGGCCTGTTGTCCTGCGACTCAGGTAACACACGTCGTACCCCCGGCCACATTTATGCGCCCGATATGACCTACTCGCGTGCTTATGATGCTTATACATCCAACCCGAACTTTGCAGACAGCATGACCAGCCGTCTGCCGGTTGCAGGTGCTATAGCACGTGGCCACCAGTTGCCCGATCACCTGAAAGAAGGCGATACAACTGCTTACAAGACTTTTACTACGTCCATGCGTTTCAATGAAGACGACCTGAAAGAAGGCCGCCGTTTATTCAATATCTATTGTGGTATCTGTCATGGTACAAACCTTGATGGACAGGGTCCGCTTTTTGCAAGTGGCAAGTTCGCATCTATGCCGGCTAACTTTAAAGATGCTAAATACCTGCACATGTCTGTAGGCCAGATGTATGCTGCTGCTAAATATGGCAAGAACATGATGGGCTCTTACGCTGCGCAGTTAGACGCAAAACAGCGCTGGATGGTGATCGCTTACATAAAGAAAGTTCAGTCTGAAAATGGCGGCGATGCATTTGCTTTAGGCGAAACAGCAAAAGCTGACTCATCAAAGACAATGGTTGCGAAAGTTGAAGAAAAGAAATAAAAGTAAATTTTAAAACGTTTTTAATAAAAAGTTGCATACAATGAATGACCGTTTTGAGATACCCGCACGCTTAAGAAATACCAGTATGTTCCTGATCGCCGTTGGCGTATTGACCCTGGTAGGTGGTATTGCTTGCTTGCTGATGGGCCACAATAGTACAGATGCTGACAAGTCGCGCTTTTGGGCGGTATTGTTGCATGATAGTGTATTCTTTACACTGATCACTACTGTAAGTATATTTATACAGGCAGCCACTTCTCTTGCACAGGCTGCATGGCTTGTTGCTTACCGCCGCGTACCTGAGGCTATTGGTGCTAACGTTTGGATCTTCGGTCTTATCGCTACCGTAGTTATGTTTATCATTGTTTTCTCTTACAGGGACTCTCATGGTGTTGATGCTATTTACCCATGGGTTACTCCAGGACACGATAAAGTGTTGCTTGGTAAAGCACCTTTCCTCAACAAAGGAATGTTTGTAGGCTTTACACTGGCGGCATTCGGTCTTTGGTCTTTCTTTGGCCGGAAGTTCCGTGCAATGTCTATAGCACAGGAGAGCGCTCCTAAGAATGATACTAAAATATACTGGAAAGTTTTCCGTTTATCAGGTCTTTTCCTTTTGGTTTACGCATTAACACAAATGAGCACCGGCCCATGGTTGTGGATCATGAGTGTACAGGCACACTGGTATTCTACACTGTTTAGCTGGTATACATTTGCAAGTGCTTTCGTGAGCGGTATGTCACTTATCCTTTTGTGGGTTGTGTACCTTAAGAACCAGGGTAACCTGGAACTGGTAACCAAGGAGCACATGCATGACCTCGGTAAGTTCATGTTTGCCTTCAGTATCTTCTGGACATACCTTTGGTTTGCACAGTACATGCTGATATGGTACTCCAACCAGCCTGACGAAACCTTCTATTTCAAGATGCGCCAGCAAGGCCCATACAGCATAATATTCTATGCTAACTTCATTATCAACTTTTGCATGCCGATCCTGATATTGATGGCCCGCCCAAGTAAGCGTAACTATTTTACGATCACTTTCATGGCCATGATCATCATCTTCGGTCACTGGCTCGATTACTTCCAGATGATAATGCCCGGCCCGCTCGGTGAGAACTGGCACATCAACTGGTATGAAATAGGTATATTCATGGGTTTTGCAGGTATCCTGATATTTAGTGTGTCGCGTACACTCACGAAATCATCACTTATCCCGGCCAATAACCTTTTGTTGAAAGAAACAGTGGTGCATTTAAGTTAGTAAAGTATAATTGGTTACAGTAGAAACAACATTTAACAAGTAAATATAAGCAGAGTCCATGTCGGTATTTATAACATTAGTATTGGTAATCCTGGTATTCATCATCATATACCAGATAGGTAAAGCGAGCGAATACGCAGGCGTAATGCGTGGTGAGGAAAAATCAAAAGCACAGACCAACCGTGTGATTGCATTCCTGCTGCTGCTCATGTTCCCGGTTGGTTGCTGGGGCATCTGGTACTGCAACTCCATCTTTATGGATAGGATGCTCCCTGTTGCTGCATGCCCTACCGGTGTGAATTATGACTCAATGTTCAACGTAACTGTGTTGGTAACAGGTATCGTGTTCTTCCTTACACAGGCTGTTCTTTTCTGGTTTTGCTTTAAATACCAGGCTACTGAAAAACGTACTGCATTCTTCTTCGCTCATAACAACAAGCTCGAATTGATCTGGACCACTATACCCGCGATAGCAATGGCTGTGCTGGTTGCCATCGGTCTTCGTAACTGGTACGATGTTACTTCTCCTGCTCCGCCGGATGCTACGGTTGTAGAAGTTATGGGTAAACAGTTCAACTGGCTTATCCGCTATCCCGGTAAAGACAATGAACTTGGTAAAAGGGATTTTCGCAAGATCAATGACGCGAACAACGTAATGGGTCTTGACTGGAACGATCCGCACAATATGGATGATATCATTTCTCAGAACGGGGAGTTGCACGTGGTGGTTAACAAGCCAGTGAAACTGCTCATTAACTCCCGTGACGTGATCCATGACGTTGGTCTGCCACACTTCCGCCTGAAAATGGATGCTGTGCCGGGTATCACTACTACTTTATGGTTCACGCCAACGATCACTACCGACTCCATGAAGATCATTACCAAGAACCCGGATTTCGTATACGAAATATCATGCGATCAGCTTTGCGGTAAAGGCCACTACTCAATGCGTGGTACAGTTATCGTACAGACGCAGGCCGACTATGATAAATGGATGGCAAGCCAGCAGACTTATTACGCATCAAGTAATCCTGCAGCAGCTCCGGCAGCCGATACTTCAAAAGCGCAGCCAAAGAACGATAGTGTAAAAGCAGTAACGATGAAATAATCGGCTAAAGATAATTAGCCACAAAAGTGCAAAAAATGAATAACGAAGAGATCATCATTGAAGGGCCAAATGTAGCGCACGGCGCAGAGTCAGCTACAGACCATCACGGCCACGAGCATCATGAACAGCATTTTGTCTGGAAGTACATTTTCAGCCAGGACCATAAGATCATTTCCAAGCAGTTCATGATCACAGGGATCATCTGGGCCATCATCGGTGCCATGTTCTCTGTATTCTTCCGCCTGCAACTCGGTTTCCCTGATTCCACGTTCCCTATCCTCGAGAAATTCCTCGGAGAATGGGCGAAGGGTGGTAAGCTTTCTCCTGAGTTCTATTACGCATTGGTAACCATGCATGGTACCATACTTGTATTCTTTGTACTTACAGCTGGCCTTAGCGGTACATTCGCCAACCTGCTTATTCCGTTCCAGGTGGGTGCCCGCGATATGGCGTCTCCGTTCATGAATATGCTTTCTTACTGGTTCTTCTTCGCAGCCAGCATTTGCATGTTTGCTTCTTTATTCGTTGAAACAGGTCCTGCTTCCGGCGGATGGACAACTTACCCTCCTTTGAGCGCTTTGAAAGAAGCTTCTCTGGGTTCCGGCGTAGGTATGGACCTCTGGCTTATGGGCATGGCGCTCTTCGTTGTGTCATCACTGCTGGGTGGTCTTAACTATATTACTACTGTATTGAACATGCGTACCAAGGGTATGACCATGACGCGCCTGCCACTTACCGTATGGGCGTTATTCTTCACCGCGGTGCTTGGTGTACTCTCTTTCCCTGTACTTTTCTCGGGTGTTGTGCTCCTTATATTCGACCGCAACTTCGGTACGAGCTTCTACCTTTCCGAGATCTTCATTGGCGGTAAGGCGTTACCACACGTTGGTGGTTCGGCTATCCTTTACCAGCACTTATTCTGGTTCCTGGGTCACCCTGAGGTGTATATCATCATGCTTCCGGGTAT
>CAIJNJ010000136.1 GCA_903821975.1 uncultured Bacteroidota bacterium | reverse complement strand
ACATAACTTCAATATTTTACAGTATTAATTCTGATATTCAGATAAAACATGATTAAACTACTTTGAATTTGCTTTATAGTATTTAATCATTTTTGGAATGATATCTGAAACACTACCGATAATTGTAAAATCGGCAATTGCATTTATCGGCGCTTTTGGATCGATATTTATCGAAATGATTTTAGCTGATTGATCCATTCCGGCACGATGCTGTACTGCACCACGAGATTTTTATGATATTTGGTATTTAAAGAACCATCTTGAAAACATTGACTGGCAAGTTATTGTCAATGCTTTCCATGAAAAAATGGCTTTTAAAAACCTATCATTTACCGGGATAGAGCAGATGATAAACGAGGAAAACAATAAACACTTACAAACCGCATGGAGAAACAGCTTGGCACACCAAATAAACCCTGAATTGTTACCTGAATATGAGGCTGTAAAAGATGAATTACTGAAATTGTTTGAAGAAATATTCAAAGTTTAAAGCCTTAAAAGTTGTGCACCCAGGTCTAAACCTATTTCAAGACAGATACATATCAAATTGGAAGAGATCAGACCGCATACATGCAACAATTGTATTTTTCATCGCATTGCAAATACTAAAACGATATGCCCGCTATTTAGATTAGGGTTAGATTTAGTCGGAAATATTTGATTTCTTATTCAATTCCAGTGCATAATCGAGAATCCATTAAAAGGTTCTTACCTTTCGTTTGTTTTCGTAACGTCTTAGCGTTACCACTAAAAAATATGGACATTTCTTTGTTGAAACTTACAGATATTGTTAATGCTGCCAGTTACTCCACTGCGGGTGATGATAGAGAAATAAAATATGGCCATTTACTTGAGGACTTTCCAAATTCGGAAAAGTTTTGGAAATTATTTATAGTTCCAATGACTAACAGAATTGTCACGACCACACATAATAGTTTACGTCAAATACAGTTTCGTAACGGCGTTGAAATGGAACTGCAAGAGATGGCTTCTTTTCACTATTCAGTATTTATCAATATCGTCTACGCGCATAAGGTGTTTGAATCTCGACACATTTCTTTTTTCGAAAATTTTTATGCTCACTTAGGTAGCATTTGTGATTCTACAGAAGAATTTTTAATGCGCATTTATTTTTTGATATTAAGATCTAACAAAGTAGAAAGTGAACTTTTGCACCGGCTGTCAAAAAATAAGTTTATGAAACTGGCAAATAACTGGTTCGACGAACATTATGGTAGTATTTTTAATTATTACCTGAACAAAGGAAAGAAACCTCCCCCGATCCCATTGCCGGGTCGAAGCAATATTTTGGATGAGTATTTTGAGGGTTACCAACCGTGGAATGATTTTGTCAGATTCTCACAGTTAATAAAACAGTATAGGAATGCAATCGTGCATAATTATCAAATCGGATTCGTACAAAATAATAATGGGCAACATTTTGTACCCAAGAAAGAAAAGATACCGAAATACAAGAAATGGGACGAAGTTTTTAAAGGTGCGGCAGATTCGAAGAAATTTGCCAATGACTTTATAGATAGAGAAACACAAATGGTTAATGACTTAAAAGAAATGCAGAATAAATTACAGGGACTTTGGGATAAGCCTGTAAATGATATAAATGATTTACTCTATCGGCAGCAAAATGCTATCATTCTAAATCAATATGATTTGCGAATTGTTTAATGAATAATTGCCATATTTAAACGAGATATTAGCGAGTATAAATACTGCTCATTGCTAAATAATTTATAATTTAATTTACATTCATTATTTCATTATATAAATTTTCTTTTTCCTGTCCGGGCTTAATATATTTCAATGAGCAGTATTTTTCCAAATCACTTTCTGCACCTTTAATTGGAACCAACTAAGGGTGGGGAAAAGGCTTATGTACTATTGCGGGAAGCGCTGAAACAAAGTGGCAAAGTAGCCATTGGCGAGTACATTATGCGCACTAAGGAAAACCTTTGTGTACTGAAACCGCAGGGCGATGTGCTGCTACTACTAAAGATACGTTTTGCGGAAGAGATAAGAGATTACGATGAGCTGAACATCCCGAAGGATATTACCGTGAAACCGGCAGAACTGAAAATGGCACAGGCGCTGATAAACCAGCTAACACCGAAGAAATTTTCTATGTCGCAATACAAGGACACATATGATGTGGAGCTGATGAAAATAATAGAAGCGAAAGCAAAGGGCAAAAAGATAACACAACCACGCTTTAAGATCGTACACAGCAAGAGCAAGGACCTGATGGAGCAATTGAAAGCAAGCCTGGGTTGATTGGTTGAAAGGTTGAAAGGTTGATAAGTTGATAAGTGATAAGTTGATGGGTTGATAAGTGATAGGTGGTAGGTGAAAGTAAAAAGTTTTATTATTTTATGACGCTGATAAAATACAAGGAGAAGCGGAATTTTAAGGATACGCCGGAACCTACGGGTGGCAGCGGTGCTAAAGGGAAATTGTTGTTTGTAGTGCAGCGCCACCATGCCAGTCATTTACATTATGATTTCAGGTTAGAGTTGAATGGTACTTTAAAGAGTTGGGCTGTACCAAAGGGGCCCTCGCTGAATCCCAAAGACAAGCGCCTGGCTATGATGGTGGAAGACCACCCGATCGATTATGCCACCTTTGAAGGTGATATACCGGCCGGTAACTATGGCGCCGGCCATGTAGATGTTTGGGACCACGGCACTTATGAACCTATAAATGAAAAGGGGGACGTTATTTCAGCAAAAGAGTTTAGTAGTGACTTGCATAAAGGGAATATCAAATTCAGGATGAAGGGAAAGCAGCTGAAAGGTGATTTTGCTCTTGTGAATATGAAAAAGGACGAAAAGACCTGGCTGCTGATAAAACACAAAGATAAATACGCCACTGAAGAGGATTATAACAGTGAAGATTATGCGTCTAAGAAGGGGCTCGCTTATACAGCAGAGCGCAATAAAACGAAAACTGTAAAAAAAAAGTAAAGCCGGTTTTATTACCGGTCGCTGAAGCAGCCCCACCCAAACCTAAATCCCGCTCTCGTCTATATATTACGGACGACCACCACAAATTTACCAAGTACATAAAACCAATGCTGGCGCGCCTGCATGACAAGCCATTCGATGATCCTGCCTGGATATACGAGATAAAATGGGATGGCTATAGGGCAATTGCAGAAACGGATAAGGCAGATGTGAAGCTTTATTCACGCAACGGACTGTCGTTTAAAAACGATTATCCTACGGTATATGCAGAACTGGGAAAGATAAAGAAGGATGCCGTTCTTGATGGTGAGATAGTGGCGCTGGATAAAAATGGAAAGCCTCATTTCCAGTTGTTACAACAGTACTTACAGGATCCGAATGTTCCCATATGCTACTATGTATTTGACTGCCTGTATGTTAATGGCAAGTCGATAGAAGATAAACCGCTTACAGAGAGAAAGAAGATATTACAACGCCTGCTTCCCAAAAGTGATGTGATAAAATATTGCGACCATATTGACGGGAAAGGGAAGGCCTTTTTTGCACTTGCGAAAAAAGAAGGCCTCGAGGGGATAATAGCTAAGCGAGCAGATAGCAGATATGTAGAAGGCTCCCGCAGCAATGACTGGCTGAAGCTGAAAAATATCATTATGGAGGAAGCGGTCATTGCCGGCTATACAGAACCCAGTGGTGGCAGAAAATATTTTGGGGCGCTTATATTAGGGGTGCATAGAAAAGGGAAGTTTGTCTATATCGGGCATACGGGTACGGGTTTTACTGATGCTACGCTTAAAGACGTATATCGCCGGTTACAACCGCTAAAAACAACTAAATCGCCCTTTGATACAAAAGTGGCTGTGAATGCTCCTGTGACGTGGGTGAAGCCAAAACTTGTCTGCAACCTGAAATACTCAGAGATCACACAAGACGGCCACAGACGCCATCCCGTTTTTCTCGGATTGCGTATAGATATAACGGCTGCGCAGGTCATAGAGCAATAATTGCCTTTTATGTACCTGTTATGCACTGGCGCTGAATGAAGTAGTTATTACTTTTCCCCGCATGGCATAGTTTTTAAGGTATTTGTTTAAAACACATAACTACCATGAAAAACTTAACCGGAAAGATCACCCATGTCGTCGCAAATTGCAAACTAGTGGTTGCACTTTACTCCTGTAGCGGCAATACTAACACGAGCAATTATACCCGTTGTGAGGATTCTCTTGCCATGTATACCAAAAACACTAATGATACTGCAAATAGATCTGCGGCTAACGATAGTGCAGGTGTTAACAGTGAAATGAATGGTGCCGGCTCTGTGAATACAGAAAGCGGTCGCAACATGCACAGACCAGGCAGTAATAGTAATGTTAATGCTGAAATGGCAAACGAGCCTACCGGGCCAATGACATTGCATGTAACCAGTGCCGCATTTGCGAATAACGGCGTGATACCTGTAAAATACACCTGTGACGGGCAGGGCGCTACACTACCATTACAGGTTACTAATATGCCCCCCGGTACAAAGTCATACACACTCATAGTTCATGATTATAATGCTACGCCAGAAGGTGGTGTGACCTACTGGATAATATGGAACTTGGACACAACAGGAGTGGTACCTGAAGATTTCCGGAATGACCATGAAAGCATGAATATTTCAAAACAATACGGTTATACCCCTGTGTGTGCAAAATCAGGAGATCACAGGTATCATTTTATATTTTACGCCCTGGATACAAAACTGGTAATAGGTAAGAACACTACAAAAGCGAGTATAGAACGGGTAATGAAAGGACACATACTCGGTAAAGGAGAAATAGTAGGGATTTACAACAAACGACTGGAATAAACTCATTATAATTAACCCGAAATAAGTTTTAAAGGCCGGAGTTCGCTCCGGCTTTTTGCGTTTTGTGCTACATGTATTGCCCTTAAAAGCAAGGTTTGCATTATTAAAAATATATTT
>CAIJNJ010000135.1 GCA_903821975.1 uncultured Bacteroidota bacterium | reverse complement strand
GCAGAATTGTGCACCCAGTTATAGCCCCACTCTTTGGAGGGGAATGATTTGTCAATGTTCTGCAGGGCAGGGCCGGTCGCATCCTTCAACGGATTATGGCATGACGCACAGTTTGACATGAATAAGGCCTTCCCATCGGGGGCTGCGAATGCAGTAACATGGCCTATAAAGAAAACGAGTACTAACGTGAAAATGCTACGGGAGCATAATCTATACAGTGGCTTAAATGATTCTGGCACAGGAATATATTTGAAAATTAACTTTCCTTTATATAAAAGCGTGGGCAAAACTACAACACAATCCCGAAAATTTGTAACATTTTCCAAAAAAAATTCGTCAATACCAGCGCGGGTTTCAGCGGTTTTTTTGTTATAAATTTATTTGTAATGTCATTTTATTGTCACAGGGAAATGAACAAATTATGTGCTAAAAATTTCCTGAAAAGACAAATTCCGGGGGCAAATTCGAAAAGATGAAATTCCAAACTTAAAACCAAAATATTAAATAGGTGTCCCACACCTTGGAAGTGGGGGACACCTGATGTGGATCAAATGCTTCCCGTTCTTCCACCGTCAACAGGAATTGATGTTCCGTTAACATAGGCTGCGGCGGGGGTTGCAAGGAATGCAACCATGGCGGCAATTTCTTCGGGCTTGCCAAAACGGCGGGCAGGTATTTCGTCCATCATTTCCTTTTCCACTTCTTCAACGTCCTTTCCTGTTTTGGTCGATTTATTGTTCAGTATTGTTGCCAGCCGCTCGGTGGATGTGGCGCCGGGCAGCACATTGTTGACCGTGATACCAAACTGCCCCAGCTCATTTGCCATTGTCTTTGCCCATGATGCAACTGCACCGCGTATTGTGTTAGAAACACCAAGGTCTTTCAACGGTATTTTCACAGACGTGGAAATGATATTTATTATTCGCCCATAGCCTTCGCGCTTCATCCCTTCTGCTACAAGCAAGGTAATGATGTGATTACAGATAAGATGCTGATTGAATGCGGCCAAAAATTCTTCAGGCTTTGCTTTGCTTGCCGGGCCGCCTGCAGGGCCGCCACTGTTGTTCACCAGTATATGCACCGTATTATTGCTCACAAAAGCAGTTACCACATCGCGTACCATATCGGGATTTGCATAGTCGGCCACGAGGTAACCGTGCTTTTGCCCTCCTTTGGTATCTAAGGTTTTTACAGCCTGCTGTAGTTTCTCTTCATTGCGGGAGATGAGTATGCACCGAGCACCCAAAGATGCGAGTGCCTGCGCTGAGGCCAAACCAATTCCCTGTGTGCTGCCGCCAATGAGCGCGGTCTTTCCGGTGAGATCAAATATCATGGGTTAAAGGTAAAAATTATATCGCTTAGGACATTGATTATTCAGGGTCAATGTATATTGGCAATGTATACCAAACTTTTACTGGTACCCCATTATGAATTCCGGCTTTCCATTTGGGCATACCTGTAATTACTCTTACAGCCTCTTCATCGCAGCCCCCTCCAATTCCTTGTTCTACTTTACAATCACTGATACTACCATCTTCATTCACGATAAATTTCAGCACTACTTTCCCCTGTATATTGGCTGCGAAAGCAACATCCGGATATTTAAGGTGTTCACTCAGGTACTTAGCGATATCATAGTCAGGGGCAGGCATTTGCTCTACATAATTATATACTGGGGGTGGTGCGAGGTCTTGCTTTTCCTGGTCAACATCACTACCAACCGGGTGATGCTGCGCAACAGCGTTTAAGGTAAACAACAAACAGACCGAAAAAAGAATGCACTTCATTTTGCCTGCGGTTTGTTTTCCAAATAAAAAACTACGGGCAATGAGAACCTGGTATTAACAGGTTTACCATTTTGTTTACCGGGTATCCATACGGGCATGCCTTTCACTACACGCGCGGCTTCTTCATCGCAGCCGGCACCTATACCTCTCACTATTTTCACACTGTCAATGCTCCCGGTTTCGGTAACAATGAACTGCACGATAACACGGCCTTCAATATTATGCTTCCGGGCTTTATCGGGGTAGT
The DNA here is from genome assembly GCA_903821975.1 of uncultured Bacteroidota bacterium. Taxonomy (GTDB): domain Bacteria; phylum Bacteroidota; class Bacteroidia; order Chitinophagales; family Chitinophagaceae; genus Nemorincola. Next base: position 527 of record CAIJNJ010000135.1, on the reverse strand, counting down.
GGATATTCTCGCTTAAATATTTGGATAGATCAAATTCCGGCTTAGGCTGTTGTTCAGGATAAGGATAAACCACCATTGGTTTCTGCAACTGCGCATCCTGAGCAGATGCATGCATGGCGAGGAATACACAGGCGGCTAAAAAGATGTACTTCATAAAAGTATTGTGTTTTATAATTCAAATTTCACCGGTAATGTAAAATAAGCTTTAACAGGTTTACCACTTTGCATTGCAGGAGTCCATGGCGGCATATTTCTAATAACCCTTACGGCTTCCTCGTCACAGCCCGCTCCTATACCACGCATTACAGTGGCATTGGAAACCGTCCCATCTTCATTTACAATAAACTTTACGATTACCACACCACTGATATGGTTTTTCTCTGCCAGATCAGGATAATGAAGATTATTATGAATGTATTGGGTTATATCAGTATTTGCCCGCGGCATGTAATCTACATAAGTATATACCTTCTCAGGCAACGTAAATGAAACGGGTAGCGTGAAAGACACCCTTACAGGCAATCCGT
>CAIJNJ010000134.1 GCA_903821975.1 uncultured Bacteroidota bacterium | reverse complement strand
TATTGCGTCTTTTGGTCATGTTATCTGTGTTAAAGTTGTGACTAATTCTCAACTTTGACACAGTTTAATTTACGCCCTCTAAAAATACACAAGCATTTATTAATAGCAACAGATAAATTACCTGAACTAAGCCCATCTATATAACTGTGGGCCTTTACTTACAGAAAATTAGTTATTTTACACTTTATAATACGAAACTGATGATAAGCATCCGGAATATAGTGAAACAATATGCTAACCACCGTGCACTGGATAATGTAAGTATAGAAATAGAGGAAGGGAAGGTTTTCGGGTTGCTGGGGCCAAACGGCGCGGGAAAGACATCGCTGATACGCATCATCAACCAGATAACCGCTCCTGATAGTGGCGAGGTGCTTTTTGGCGGTGAACCGCTGAACCAGGTGCATATAGAACAGATAGGCTACTTGCCGGAAGAAAGAGGGTTGTATAAAAAAATGGAGATAGGTGAGCAAATCATATACCTGGCGCGGCTTAAAGGACTGAGCAGGAATGAAGCACTGAGAAGAGCCAAGTACTGGTTTTAAAAATTAGAGATACAAAGCTGGTGGAATAAAAAGATAGAAGAACTATCGAAAGGGATGCAGCAGAAGGCGCAGTTTGTAGCCACAGTGATACATGAACCGAAACTGCTGATACTGGACGAGCCTTTCACAGGTTTTGACCCTGTGAACGCGGAGATCATAAAGAACGAGATACTTGAGCTGAACAAAAAAGGCGCTACAGTGCTCTTCTCTACACACAGGATGGAATCGGTTGAAGAATTGTGCGATTCGATAGCGCTGCTGAACCTCTCTCACAAAATACTGGACGGCAAGGTAAAAGACATAAGGAACTCTTACCGTACAGGTACTTATGTGCTGGAATATGAGGGAGATAAGCTGCAACTGAATGGCAATGCGCCTTTCGCCGTACAAAAAGAAACCAACCTGGACGGCTATCACCAGCTCATGGTGAAAATAAACGCGGGTATTAAAGTAAATGATGTGCTGCGCTACATGTTGCCGCTTACAAGCATTAATAAGCTGGAAGAAGTGATACCAACGATGAACGATATATTTATCCGGGCGGTAGGGAAGGGTTAGTTGAAAGGGTAAAAGGGTAAATGGTTAATTGGTTAATAAGGTTACCGAATAAAAGCAGGAAGGTTGATTGGTTGAAAGGTTAAAGGGGTTAAGTGGTTGATAGGTAATAAGTTGATGGGTTCGGCCTTTGCTATAACCCATAAAAACTATGGCTATCGAAGAAAAAAGCCACGGCGGGAGAAGGATAAGTGATCGCGTTAAAAAAATAATCAAAGTAATTATGAACAAGATACTGCTGATCATACAAAGGGAATACTCATCGAGGGTAAAAAAGAAATCATTTATTGTGATGACTTTCCTGGTACCTGTGTTATTTATAGGCATGATAGCCCTGGTGGCCTTCCTGGTGGCCAAACAAAACGACCTGGGCGATAAGCATAAGATAGAGGTAGTGGACGAGAGCGGTTTATTTGCCGGAAAATTACAAAGCACCCCGGTTGTAGAGTATGTAACCGCAAAAGATGATTATGCAACGGCAAAACGCACCTTCATAAAAGCGGGCTATGACTACCTGCTTTACATACCGTCTTCCCTTACCGGTGTGCAAATGCTTGGAGAAAAGAAAGCCGGTCCGATGACCAGTGGTAAAATAGAAGATGAACTGAGCAACATCATACGCATACAAAGGCTTTCTGCTGCAGGAATAGATACGGCGGTTCTTTCAAAAGCACAGAAGCCCATTACCATTGCTGCCATGCAGCTTACAGAAAACGGCGTAAAGGATGCACATTCATATGTGGCCATGGGTATTGGCTTTCTGTGTGCTTTTCTTATTTACATCAGCCTGTTCATTTACGGCACACAGGTAATGCGTGGTGTGATAGAAGAAAAGGTGAGCCGCATAATAGAAGTGATCATTTCGTCCGTAAAACCTTTTCAGTTAATGCTGGGAAAGATAGTTGGTGTAGGTTTGGTAGGGCTTACGCAGTTTCTTCTGTGGATAATTATATCCATAGCATTGTCAATGGGGTTGGGTACTGCATTTATGAAAAGCCAGGTAAATGCAAAAACCGAACAAGTGTCGAAGATGCAGCACAATCACGCTCCCAGCTCTGCTGCAACAACGAATGCTGATCAAAGTGCTGATGTAGACAGCATACTAAAGAATATAGAAGGTATACCTGTAGCATATACCATCGGCTGCTTTTTGTTCTACTTCCTTTTCGGCTATTTCCTTTACAGCGCCATATTTGCGGCAGTAGGCTCAGCGGTGGATAATGAGACGGAGACCCAGCAATTCATGCTACCGATCACATTGCCGCTGATATTTACTTTTGTACTGGCGGAGAATTTTATGATCAATAACCCGGACAGTTCGCTGTCTGTATGGCTGTCGATGATACCGTTTACTTCGCCAATAGCCATGATGATACGGATACCTTTTGGTGTGCCTGCATGGCAACTTGCCCTGTCTATGTTCCTTATGATAGCTGGGTTCCTGTTTACTACCTGGGTGGCTTCGCGTATCTACAGGGTGGGTATCCTTATGTATGGCAAGAAGGCCAGCTATAAGGAGCTTGCAAAATGGATTACTTATAGAGAATAGACGAAAGTCGTAAGTCATGAGTCGTAAGTTAGGAGGAGTGATGCAACAAAAGCATAATAAAAACGTTTAGCATAGGTGATGAAAAAATATTACAGGCATATAATAGGCATTTTTCTTTGTTTACTTATTTCCTGCTACAGCAATGCGCAAATAGAGCTATCCACAGGCTTTGAGCTTAGTTACCCGATTCTGCTTAACACCAATAACACTACGATAAATGCGGGGCAGATCAGTTTTGGGGCGCGGGTAGGTATTGCCTATAAACCTGAAGAGACGCAGTTCTTCCCTATACTGAATGTTTCTTACGGCAGGACAAGGTTGGCGCTGCAACAATTCGGCGAAGATGTTGCGGCCCTTAATTTCAATTACCTCAACGTAATGTTGAATGAGAATTTTATTGTGACTTTCCCCAAAAGCCAGCTATTTATATACGGCGGCATCGGCTTTTCTGCCCTTATGGAAAAAGGCATTGCTGTATCTGGCCAAGCCGGGCAAACAATGCATGCTTTTATTGATTCCACTGCCAATATCAACAAGGTATTCCCGGCAATGAATATAGGCTTTGAATATAACTACGGAGAATCTACAGGTAAAGACCTGTACCTGACCATGGGCATAAATATTCAATACATATTGTTACTGGCAGACCGCAATACTTACTATATAGGAATAGCCCAGCCTGGAAACAAGTTTATTTACTACCAATCAAGTCTTACCGGCAATGTGATAACTCCACAATTTTACATTGCGATACATTACAAGATGCATAAGAAGAGAGGGAGCAGTATGTATTTGTAAGAGCCGCTCCCCGGCCCTCTTGACCCTTCCGCCTCCGGCACATTCCCTTGGAAAAAGGGAAGGAGTTTTTCAGTCAAATTGAATTATTCTGCGACTTTATAGCCTTTTACCAGGTCTGTGATAGAGTTGTAGCCTGCCTGGGCCATCTTTTCCCGCAAGGATCCGTTGCGGTTGTATATTTTTTCGAAACGGGCCAGTGATACTTTTTTTACCACCTTTCTTGATGGGGTGAGCATGCCCTGCCTCATTGCAACAAAAGTTATTGTGCCGGGCGTTGTGTTAGTGATAAAATCGGCTTGATTGGATGGCCAGTCGAACCACGGCAACCGAATGTGCCATGCATGGGATCCACTACCCGCCTGGTCAAGGTAAAATGAGTTAGGGGCAACTTTATGATGGTCCTTGCCACTTGTGGATAAGCCATTGGGTAACATGACCCAGCAATGGAAATGCGGGGTCATTCCTGAAGAAAAAAATTCTTGCATCATTTTGTGCATGAGCAAAATGAGCAGAAAGAATAATGGCGGAGAGTAGTAGTATCCTTCGCATTATTTAAAGTTACTAATACAAATGGGCTTGTAAATTACTCCACGTTGTTTATTTTGGCTAAAGCCCAAAATATGAGTGCTTTCATTACCCCGACGTAAAGTCCGGGGCAATTTTAGTAAATTTCTATAGTGTACTTTAAAAGTCTATTTGGTATTATTAGATAACGGGAGGAAAAATGGTTAAGCCGGCAATAAAAAAACCACTCCAAAATGGAGTGGTTTTTCTTTATGACTTAGGAGCAGATTATTCGCCTACTACTTCAAAATCTATTTCTACTACATTGTCTTTACCGAAGTCGATGCTTGCTTTGTGCATACCGGCCTCTTTCACATCGCTGAGGATGGTGATACGGCGGCGATCGATCTCGTAGCCTTTCTGCTCACGGATAGCGCGTGCTATCTGTATAGCAGTAACTGAACCGAAGATCTTGCCGCTGATACCGATCTTAGCACCTACTTTCACAGGAGCTGCCTTCAGCACTTCAGTAACATTATTGATCTCAGCCATGAGCTTGTCTTCTTTCTTCTGCAATTGCTTGCGGCGCTCTTCCATTATTTTGGTATTGCTTCCGCTTGCTTCAATCGCATACTTCTGAGGTATCAGGTAATTGCGGGCATAACCCGGTTTCACCTCTACCATTTCGTGGGCCGCGCCCAGGTTGTCAACGTCTTTTATAAGAATTACTTGCATGATTTTCTACTTTAAAAGGTCAGTAACGTAAGGTAAAAGAGCCATCTGGCGGGCCTTTTTTATCGCCTGTGATACTTTGCGCTGGTATTTCAGCGAGTTTCCGGTTATACGACGTGGTAACATTTTGCCTTGTTCGTTGAGGAACTTCTTCAAAAATTCACCGTCTTTATAATCGATATAACGGATACCCATTTTCTTAAAACGACAGTACTTTTTCTGGCGTTTTTCAACCCTCTGCGAGGTGAGGAATTTTATTTCGTTTTGCTTAGCCATTGTTGAGTGTTTTTTAAGAAGCGTTTTCTACTGATGCATTCTTATTGCGTTTCCTTAAATTATACGCTTCAGCGTACTTGTCGAGGCGGGTAACCATTTGTCTCATGATGGTCTCATCACGATTCAGCTGAACTTCTATCTTGGCGATAGTGTCAGATGGCGCTTTGAATTCTACCACATAGTAAAGACCGGTGGTCTTTTTAGCTATGGGGTAAGACAGGGAACGTAATCCCCATGCATCTTGGTGAACGATGGTACCGCCATTTTCTTTAACGAAGTCGGTGTACTTTTTCTGAGCGGCTTTGTACTCTTCTTCAGAGAGTACCGGAGTGAGGATGAGCATGAGCTCATAGCTCTGGAAGCTGTTTTCTGTTGCCATAATTTGTTTTAAAGGTTAACCAATCGCCCGGCGGGAACATTGGATACTTTTCAAAGTCAAAAGTCAAAAGTTAAAAACTTTAAACCCATCACTTATCAGGTAGCCGGGAAATTTGGGATTGCAAAGGTATAGGGAAATATTATGTAATCCAAAAAAAATCTTTCAAAAACACCCCTTCTTAATAAGCTGTGGGTAAGTTTATGGGGTATTTTGCTCATATACCGCTAATGTGGTCTTAGCTTTACAATAGGAATAATAATTTCCCGTTATTTTATTATTACCTCTAATCACCTATCAAAAATACGATTATGAAACCCGAAAATAAAGCAACCCTGTCAAAGCAGGTGAAATCAAATGGACCCGCCCATTTTTTCAAAGCCCTTGGCAGCAAGATCAAAGGCCTTTTCCAGCCTGAAGAAGTAGAAGTAACTTTTAAGGTAGAAGGCAACAAAACGAGCTACACATACACAAAAGTAGTTCACAAACAGGTGGCTTAACCGACCACAAACGAACAGCCAGGTTTTGCGCTCCTCCCCTAAATGGGAGCTTGTAGATTATCTCCCCCAACCGAATATTGAACAAATATTTTTAATGAATTAAAATACAATGTATTTTATGGTGGTGTGTTATTGGCATTAGTTTTATAAGACTATGTTTATAAAGCTATGCACTATGAAATACTTAACAAATGCACCCAAGGAAAAAACCGGTAAAAGGTTGTGGCTGACGGACTCAATAAAGGCATTGAGTAGTAAAGTGAAAGATCTTTTTAAACCTGAAGAAGTGGAGGTGACTTTTACCAAAGTAGGCGACCGGACCAAGTATTCCTACACCAAAGTAGACCATAAACACCTGGCCTAACAAGCAAAATCCATAAAAGAGGGCAATAAAACGCTACTTTTGCCGTTTGGTATAATTGATCATGTACAGGATTACCGCTTTATTTATTTTATTACTATCTATAATAGGCTCACCTTCATATGCACAGACCTATTTTACCGCTACAGAAGTGGGCATATCTGTAGGCGGCTCCCAATATTTCGGTGACCTGAATGAAAATTACGGATTCCAGACACTGCACCTTGATGGCGGCCTGTATGTGAGAAAACGTATGAACATGTACATAGCATTGAAACTATGTGCAAATTATACCAATGTGAGTTATGACGACAAGTATAATACCGACCTATATGACAGGACCCGTAACCTGAATTTCAAGAGCCAGATATTTGAAGGTGCCATACAGGCCGAATTTAATTTTTTCGGATTTGTGACCGGTGACCCTACACACAGGTTCACCCCTTACCTGACGGGCGGGATAGGCGGGTTTTATTATGACCCATATACTGTGTACAACGGGCAAAAATACGATCTGAAAAACCTGGGCACAGAAGGACAATTCGCCGGATACGCTGACCGGAAATATAATAATGCCAGTTTATGCTTTCCCGTGGGGGCAGGTGTAAAGATATGGCTGGTAGGCGGAGTGAACCTGACGTTGGAAATTGCAGACAGACTTACACTGACAGACTATATGGACGATGTAAGTTCCACTTATGTAGGTTCGGATAAATTCAAACCAAAATCTACTGCCCTGGCACTACAGGACAGATCTACAGAAAACAACCCCAGTGGCACACCTCTTGGCATTGCCGGTAAGCAGCGCGGTAACACCAGCAGTAAAGACCAGTATATGGTAGGCGAAATCAGTATCTCCTTTAACTTCATTTCTTACAGATGCCCATCAGCGGAAAGGAATGACGACCAGTTAAGGATAAGGTAACCTGCTGCCGGTAGGCAAGTTTGAAAATGTGGAGATTTGAAAATTTGAAAATTCTCTCAAGTCTTTAATATTCTCTTTTCACAGCTAATTATACGTTCCTTAAAAATCGAGCATTACGTTTACCCATTCGTCGTCGAAGCGGGCATTGTATTTGCGGTAAAAGTTGAGCGCGGGTTCGTTCCAGTTGAGTACCTGCCAGGTGATGCCCTGTAGTTTACGATCGTGTGCCTCCTGTATCAGCGCTTCCATCAATAACTTACCAAGGCCCCTGCCACGTGCTGCTTCGGTAACAATGATATCTTCGAGGTACATTTTACAGCCTTTCCAGGTAGAATAACGGATATAGTATAGCGCAAAGCCATTGATAACTCCGCCCTCCTCTGCCACGAATGCCCACCATACAGGATTGCTGCCAAAACCGTTCTCGATAAAATGGTCGGGTGAAACAGTTACTTCCTGCGGTGCGCGCTCATATACTGCCAACTCATTGATGAGCTCCAGCATACGGGTACAATCTTCTTTTACTGCTCTGCGTATTATCGGTGGCATGCTATTTAACTTTCTTTATGCAATACTAACAGGTAACGAACGTTTATCCAAGGGTTGGCATCTCTAATTTTGCGTTAAACTTAACCTGAAAGGATATACAGAGCGGCCAAATTGCGATATATTTATCATCATTCTTAAAAACAAAGGCATTTAAAATGAGTACACAGGGCGAAATACTATGGGTAGACGACGAGATAGATTCTCTGAAATCTCAGATACTCTTCCTTACAAATAAAGGCTATACGGTAACACCGGTGAGCAATGGCCATGACGCCCTGGAACTGCTGAAAGATAAAATAGTAGACGTGGTGCTACTTGATGAGAGCATGCCCGGCCTCACCGGACTGGAAACATTGACAAAAATAAAAGACATGCAGCCGGCGCTGCCCGTAGTGATGATCACCAAAAATGAAGCGGAGCATATAATGGAGGATGCACTGGGCGCGCAGATAACTGATTACCTTATAAAACCGGTGAACCCCAACCAGGTGCTGCTGTCGCTGAAAAAAATAATGGACAGCAAAAGGCTGGTGTCTGAAAAAACCACGATCGCGTACCAGCAAGACTTCAGGAACCTGTTCATGGCACTGAGTTCTAACCCTAACCATGACGAGTGGAAAGAACTTTATAAAAGGCTGGTATATTGGGAATTGGAAATGGGCAAAAGCGACAGCTCTGAAATGATGGAAGTATTGCAGTCGCAGAAGTCGGAAGCGAACACGGAGTTCTTCAAATACATTTCGAAGAACTACGCCAACTGGATAAAGGACAACGGCACGAAGGGACCGCTGCTATCACATAAAGTATTTGAGAAAAAAGTGGCGCCTTTTATAAAACAGGGCAAGCCAACATTCCTGGTAGTGGTAGACAACCTTCGATTTGACCACTGGAAGGCTTTCCAGCATATACTTACAGAATCATTCAGGGTAGTGGAAGAAGATATGTTTTACAGTATACTGCCAACAGCTACACAATACTGCCGCAATGCGATATTCGCAGGTATGCTGCCAATAGATATTGAAGCACATTTTCCGCTGGAATGGAAAAATGATGATGAAGAAGGTGGTAAAAACCTGCATGAGGAAACCTTTCTGAGGAACCAGCTGAAGCACCTGAAAATGGATAATCTAAAGTGGCAGTACATAAAGATCACCAATAATGATGACGCCAAAACACTCGAAGACAATATCCATAATTACCTTTCCAATGACCTGACCATTATCGTGTACAATTTTGTAGATATGCTCTCACATGCACGTACAGAAATGGAAGTGCTTAAAGAACTCGCGGGCGATGAAATATCATACAGGTCACTGGTAGTAAGCTGGTTTGAGCACTCACCGCTGCACAGGGCATTGCGTAAAATTGCCGATAAGAATATACAGGTGCTGCTGACCACAGACCACGGCAGCACGCAAGTGAAAACCCCAAGTAAGTGTGTGGGTGACAGGGCTACAACAGCCAACCTGCGCTACAAACACGGCAGGAACCTCCAATATGAAGAAAAGGACGTACTTGCTTTCCGCGACCCTAAATTTGCAGGGCTACCCCGCCCTAATGTAAGCTCCACATTCATCTTTGCGAAAGGAGATGTGTTCCTGTGCTATCCGAATAACTATAACCATTTTGTGAACTACTATAAGAACACTTTCCAACACGGCGGGATATCTCTGGAAGAGATGATAGTGCCGGTGATAAGATTAGAGAGTAAGTAGATCGAAATAATTCAACGCTCAATTCAATAATGAGAATAGAGGTTAAAGCCATCAAGAGCCTAAGCAGTTTTTGATGGCTTTTTGTATATGGGCACTGTAGAGCAAGGCTCACCGTACATGATGGACTTTGCAACAGGCCTGAGGTGGTGCGTAATGGCTATATAAGCAGTGTCGGGTATGGGTGTATCACCGCAGCCTTTTATCACAACGCGCTTATCGGTGTACTCTGTAATATCTATATTGTTGATGCGTTGTACCACCATTGCCTTTATCATTTCTTCTGCTGTACCGTAATATACAGAAGCGGCAACCGGCTGTAAATAAGAAGCCGCGAGCATGTATGCCCAAACAGGAACAATAGCCTCAACGCTGCAAAGAATAGCTATGTGTTTGCCTTCGTATTGTTTCCAGTCGTGGGTAAGTAATGCAGCGCGGTAGTCCTTTTCACGAAGTATCATTTCCCTGAATAAAAAAGGCTTCAGGTCGAACACTGCAATATCTTTATCGGCGGGAATATACGGAGCAAGATCAAGTGTAATTATGCCACTTTCCGCTACTTTATTTACTATCGTTTCCATAAATATCCTGTTCCTTCCTATTGCTCTGTTATATTGTTCGAAATATTGAATACCCTGAACATCTATTTGGGCTAAAGCCGCCTTCGTATCCCTTCTTTTATCCCCGACCTAAAGGTCGGGGCAATTAAATGAGGCGTTTTCTCCAATGAGATCATTACAAAAGTACAACAATCAGCAGTTGTAGTATCTATGGAGCAATAAGATGCAGCAATAATGCAAGGACTATCCCTCAACCCTGGGATAAAAATAGGTTAGATTAAATCTAAAAACTACTGCGGGTATGCTTCGTACTGCAAGTTATAGGTCGTAGTCTTTGTATTGGCAACGCTGTCTATGACCGCAACTGTCATTTGCGTGATCTTGCTATAGGCGTCTATGCTATACGAGATGTTAGTCGTATAACCGTTGTTGATGATAGATTTAACAAGGTGGTTATTCTGGTAAAGGTTTTGTCCCCATAAGGTATATGAGCCTAATTGCAGGAAGTCACCGGTACGGTTAGCCATTGTTGTATAGAAAGTGTATGTCTGGCTTGGCCAGATATCGTTGCCGGGGAAATAGATTCGCGCTGTGTCATTGGCTGTATCCTTGGCAAATACATAAAGCGGAAGGCCAGAATAATAGTTGGTCAGCTCATCATTATAAGTAACATTCTGGTGTACAGTAGTTCCGTTGGATGCTATCCAGTAATCGCGCATAGCATATGGCGATATGGTCATAGAACTTGGGAAAGTAATATCGAGTGTGCCGTTAAAAGAATAGTTAAGGAAATCACCGTTATCTGAATTATATATCCTGTTCTCCGTGATATTGGTGCCGCCGTTATAAAACGTTTCACCCTGGTTTGCCAGCAGCTTGCCGTAATAGCCATAATTGGTAACCTTTCCGGGAGTAAATGTGGTATTAACAAGACTATGAACAAGGTCCATAATAACTGTGTCTGTCTCAAAAACAACACCGCTAAGAGAGGTGATCGTTTTTATGATAGTATCGTTGCTGTAATAAAAATTGATGTTCTCACTTGCCTTACCCAGGCGCACTGCAGTAGTATCGCTGGTAGAATAAATGATCTTTGTAACCCTGTTGCTCGCATCGTAGAAGAAAGAATAATTATTGTTTACCGTATCTGAAAATAGCATCGGTATAACCGTATTTACCCTGGTAGTTGCTGTATAACTAAGCAACCTTACATTGTTTGGCGTAGGCGCATTGGAATGGAGCGGCTTCTTACACGCAGTATACAAGCAACAACTGATCGCCACCAAAACTACAACGGGGTACAGTAAAGATAATTTTTTCATACTTATAATATCAAAAAGTAAAAAGTCACTCGATCGCTGACGCTTCGGCGGGCAAGCAAAATCAAAAATAGTAAAAAGAGGCTAATATTCAATAGCTATGTGTAATAAAGCATTAAAAAAATATGGCAATTATTGCCGTCAGTTAAAATCGCTGACAAAATCTATAAGCAATTTGGCCACCCCATCGACATTATTGAGGGTTACTTCCGCTCCTTTATCATATATATCATGGTAATATCCTTTACCGCCATTGGAATAGATGAAAAAGGAAGGCACCCCTGCTTCTGAGAAATGGTAATGGTCGCTATTGGCTGCCTTGCCCCTGCTTTTTATTACCGGTATATAGTGGTGCTGGTCATTAATTTGTTTCAGTTTATCGAACTCCTGCGGATATTCTGTAGCGTTAACCACGGTAACCCCATCTGTGGCATCGCCCATAATATCAATGTTGGTAAGGAACTTTATGTTGGCTAATGGTACTACCGGGTGTGCCACATAAAACTCAGATCCAAGTAGCCCGGTTTCTTCACCGCTGAAAGCAATGAACAAAATAGAATAGCGCTGCGGATGAACAGCATAATAAGCGGCGAGATACAACATCATGGCTGTGCCACTGGCATTATCACTTGCGCCGGGGAAATAAGTAGAATCGCCCATCATACCCAAATGATCATAGTGTGCGGTAAAAGTAATAAAAGTGTCTTTGACCATGCCCGGGGAACAGGCTATAATATTTTCACTTTTTTGTTTTGGCATCCAAAGTGCGGTAACATCTGCGCTTACTGTTTTTATTGTTTCGGTTATGGCATCCTGCTTCACATAAAAAACGGTGGCCTGAACGGTATCCTGTTCTACTGTCCAGGTAAGTTTATTCTTTTGCGGGATGATGTAGCAACCCTTGGGGAGCAGGGATGAAAACCGATCGGGGCGCTGGTTAAACAGCTTACAGAATGTATCTACATTTTTAAGGCAGTAGGCATATTGTCCATCAAATGAAGACAGCGTTTTCTTCCATGATGACTTATCCGTGACCTTGCCGAGATCAATTGTTTTCACTTTCATATCGCTGCCGGAAAAAGAGACGCTTGATGCATCTATTATATAATCGGCTCCAGGCTTTAGTTCTTTACCATTAATACTGAGCGACATTTTGCCGGGAAATGTATTTACCGGGAATGCATACCCCTGGATGAATGTGCCATCAGTGGTTACAGGCCTCAGTCGGTATTCCCTGAACCTGCGCTGGATGAATATGGCAGCCTGCTCCGCACCATCTTTCACATACCCGCGCCCATGCATAGCCGGGGATGTAAGTATACCGAGATTTGCAGTAATAAAGGGTTTCTCATTTTGCGCGGTTGCAGTAAACGCAAGCAGAATGAGTATGGCCAGTAATAGATCAGTGTGCTTATTCATAAAATGTCTTCGCTTACAAAACTATATAAATATAAGGATGGGATAGCTATCGGAAGTGTTAATTGAGTATATTCGAATTTGTCTGCTTGCGCTCAATAAACAAGTTTTATGCTTCGTCTCCTGTTTTTATTTATACTGGTCTTCTTCAGAGACTATTCGTTTGCGCAAACGAGGCCGGATAAAAGGAATTTAGAGGCACAACAAACTAAACGCGATACTGTTATCATAAACAGGAAAATAGAGATTATTGAAAGTCTACCATTGCGGCGTTTGAAATACAAACAGATCATTTTTGTTATTGAGGACCGTGAATATACCGAACGGGAATTACCGGAGTTGCCGGAATTGAAATTTGATGAATGTCTGAACTAAGATTTTTAGGATGGAAGGATTATAGGATTGATTTTAAAGAATTACTTAAATTACGGATATCTTTTATGATGAAATGTTGGCAATAATAACCTTGCCTAAGACTTTGAAAGATTTATTTAAATTGCGAATATGCTTTACGATGGAACCACGCATATAATTATTGGTTGCGCCATGAAGGTTCATAACACCCTCGGCAATGGCTTCCAGGAAGTGATCTATCAAAGGGCCATGGCGATAGAAATGGAGCGGCAAAAGTTAGTATTCGCCAGGGAGTTGGAAATGACTATTCTATATGAGGGTATTGATATCGGCACAAGAAGAGTTGATTTTTTTGTTGAAAATAAGATCATGTTAGAGCTAAAAGCTATCATTACATTGAATGATGCGAACATTAACCAGTGCAGAAATTATCTTGAAGCATACAATTTACCAGTAGGACTACTTATAAATTTTGGTTCGAACAGCCTTGAATACAAGCGGATATACAACACAAAGCATCCGGACTCAAAGTATGATATGAGCATGCGAAACAAATAAGATACTAGCTGCAATTTATCAGGACGATCTTACAATCCTTTAATCCTAAAATCTTAGTATGCCACTATATAAAGAATGGAATGTTGGTAATCATGGCCTTGCCGCTATATGGAAGGTAGAAGAGCCTGAATCTTTTTTTATGGAGCGGACAGGGATGGTATCTGACCTGAAACTGGAAAAGAGGCGGATAGAATTCCTCGCGGGCCGGTTTTTACTCAAACATCTTGAAGCGGATTTTCCACTACATAACATCCGTAAGGATGAGCATGATAAACCACGGCTGGATAATAACTCTTTCTTTTTCTCCATCTCCCACTCATGGCCATATATAGCCGCGGTGATAGACCCGTATGATGAGGCCGGAATAGATATACAAACATGGCACCCGCGCATAGCAGATATACAGCATAAATTTTTATCGCCTGAGGAGCAGATATTATTTGAGAACGACCCTAAACTGATGACCCTTGCCTGGAGTGCAAAAGAGGCAGTTTATAAGTGGAATGGTAAAAGAGGGGTCGATTTTATAGAGCATTTACCGATCGAGGTTTTTCATAAAAACGCTCCAAATTATCACATGACGATTTATTTTAAATCTAAAATTATGCCCAAAATGGTATCAATAGAAAATATAATAAATATTGATTTTACTTGCTCTTATGTAACAAATTCACAAGACTGGGCCATTTATTAAACAAATTAAATTTTTAATTATTTTCAATTTTTTGAAGAATTTCTGAAAATAATTTGAAAAAATGGCTTGAAAATGTAGATTTGCAGAAAATATAATATTATGTCATCTGCACGTTTTCAAGCAATCCAGTCTCTCTCTACAATTGAGGAGAAAAAGATCCACGGATATGGTGAGAAAAAAATAACTGCCATATTCGCGAGCAATGTATTTACAGGCCGCACCATGCGGGAACACCTGAGCGACGAGGCATACAAAAGCCTTATGAACTCCGCAAAATCAGGCTCCAGGGTAGACCGCCGGATGGCAGACCAGGTGGCAGCCGGGATGAAAGCATGGGCCGAAGAAAGAGGTGTGACCCACTTCACACACTGGTTTCAGCCGCTTACGGGCACTACTGCTGAAAAACATGATTCCTTCTTCACCATAAAAAGCGATGGCACTGCCATAGAGCTTTTTGACGGTGATGCACTTATACAGCAGGAACCGGATGCATCGAGCTTCCCTAACGGTGGTATACGTGCCACATTTGAAGCACGTGGCTATACCGCATGGGATCCTTCATCACCTGCATTTATCATGGAAGCGGGCTCAGGTAAAACGCTTTGCATACCTACTATATTCATAGCCTATAACGGCGAATCACTTGATTATAAAGCGCCATTGCTTAAATCAATAGCCGCACTCGATAAGGCTGCAGTAGATGTCTGCCATTTCTTTGACAAGAGCGTAAGTAAAGTAACTGCGACGCTGGGCTGGGAACAGGAATATTTCGTGATAGACGAAGCGCTTGCCAATGCACGCCCTGACCTGATGATGTGCGGCCGTACGCTTTTGGGCCACGGTCCTGCAAAGGGCCAGCAGCTTGAAGACCACTACTTTGGTTCTATACCGGAGCGCGTATATGCCTTCATGCAGGATTTCGAACAGGAATCGTACAAGCTGGGTATACCACTGCGCACCCGTCATAATGAAGTAGCGCCATCACAGTTTGAGTGTGCGCCAATATTTGAAGAGTGCAACATAGCAGTGGACCATAACACCCTGCTGATGGATGTAATGAACAAAGTAGCAAAGCGCCACAAACTGAAAGCGCTGCTCCATGAAAAACCATTTGCCGGAGTGAACGGATCGGGCAAGCACAATAACTGGAGCCTTGCAACAGATACCGGCATCAACCTGTTATCTCCCGGTAAAACACCACGTACCAACCTCATGTTCCTTACCTTCTTTGTGAATACCATAAAGGCGGTACATGATTATGATGACCTGCTTCGCGGCGCGATAGCCTCTGCAAATAATGACCACCGCCTGGGTGCAAACGAAGCACCACCGGCCATAATCTCCGTATATATAGGCAAGTACCTGAGCGATGTACTTGATGAAGTGGAATCAAGAGTAAAAGAAAAATTCTCCGAGCAGGATGAAGTGATCTTGAAGCTGGACATACACAAACAGATACCGGAACTGCTGATGGACAACACGGACCGTAACCGTACCAGCCCATTCGCGTTCACCGGCAACAAGTTTGAATTCCGTGCGGTAGGATCTTCTGCAAACTGTGCATCGCCAATGGTAGTGCTGAACACCATTATGACAGAGACCTTGAAGCAGTTCAAGAAAGATGTAGACGCGCTTGTAGAAAAAGGTGATAAGAAAGAAATAGCAGTGCTGCAGGTGCTCCGCGATTATATCTCCAAATCAAAGAACATACGATTTGAAGGCGACAATTACAGTGCAGAATGGGCGGAAGAAGCAAAACGCCGCGGGCTGAATAACTTTAAAACAACCCCCGAAGCGCTGGATGCATTTGTTACCGAAAAGGGCAAACAACTGTTCTACGACAACGGGATATACAGCAAGCGCGAACTGGAAGCGCGCCACGAAATAATGCTGGAAGACTATGTGAAGAAAGTGCAAATAGAAGCACGTATCATTGGCTATCTCGCGACCAATAACATTCTTCCGGCGGCGATCAACTACCAGAATACGCTGATACAGAATGTGCGCGGGCTGAAAGAAATAGGTCTTGATAAAAAAAGCTATAAGGCACAACTGAATCTTGTAGAGGTGATCAGCAACCATATACAGCAGATCAATGACAATGTAGAGGCTATGCTGGAATCGCGCAAAAAAGCAAACGAAATAGAAGATATGCACAAGCGTGCGCTGAAATACTGCCACGAAGTGAAAACCTACTTTGATAAGATACGCTACCATGCAGACAAGCTGGAGCTGATAGTAGACGATAAACTGTGGCCGCTGCCAAAATACCGCGAACTGTTGTTTATGAGGTAATAAATCAAAAGTCAAAAGTCAAAACACAAAAGTGTGATCTGCTAATTTGCTTTTGACCAGCATATCAGAAAGGCCGCCTGTAACACCGGGCGGCTTTTCGCATTTTAAAGTATATTTGAGAGGAAGATGACATTCAATTCGCTACAATTCCTGGTATTCTTCATGGTGGTGACGCTGTGGTTCTTCAGCCTGGAAAACCAGAAGGGGCGGATACTGCTGCTGCTTGTTGCGAGTTGCTACTTTTATATGTCGTTCATTCCGGAGTATATACTTATACTCGGCGGCACAATAGTAGTAGATTATTTTGCCGGGCTACAAATAGAACGGAGTGAAGGGAGCGCGCGGAAATCGTGGCTGATACTAAGCCTCATTGTGAACATAGGCACGCTTGCCGTATTCAAATACTACAATTTTTTTATTGAGAATATACAGACTGGCGGTGGTTTCTTCGGCATGCATTTATCGCTGCCATTTTTAAGAATGGTATTGCCGATAGGCCTTTCGTTCCATACGTTCCAGGCGATGAGCTATACCATAGAAGTATACCGGAAAAACCAGAAGGCGGAAAGGAATTTCGGGGTGTATGCATTGTACGTAATGTTCTATCCGCAACTGGTGGCGGGGCCAATAGAGCGGCCACAAAACGTGCTGCCACAAATAAAAGAATTCAGGCCCTACAATTGGGATAATGTAAAAGAAGGGCTGGCGCGTATGCTTTGGGGATTCTTCAAAAAAGTAGTGATCGCGGACAGGTTGGCAATGATCGTAGACCGATCTTTTCTTCATGTACACGACAGTTCCTCCCTCGCTTTGTTCGCAGGTATTGTGTTCTACTACTTCCAGATATACTGTGATTTTTCAGGTTATTCAGATATCGCATTGGGGGCTGCAAAAGTGATGAATATAAAGTTGATGGAAAATTTCAACCAGCCGTTTTTCAGCAAGAGCATGTCTGACTTCTGGCGGCGGTGGCATATATCTCTTTACTCATGGTTTTACGATTATGTATTCAATCCTCTTATCCTCTCATTAAGACGGCTTGGCAATGCCGCGGTGGTACTTGCGTTGCTTATTACCTTCTTCCTGAGCGGCTTCTGGCACGGGGCAGCATGGCAACACATCGTATATGGTGTGGTGCACGGCCTGGCACTTGTTTACGAATATTTTACCCGCAAACAACGCAAGAAAATATTCGGCAGGCTGCCTAAAGGGATTTCAAATGGAATAAGTATACTGCTCACGTTCCTGTTCGTTGTGTTTACCCGCATTTTCTTCAGGGCGGAAAATATGACGAATGCAAAAGACTATTTCAGGGGTATATTTTCATTTAGCGGCGGATCAAATTATATAGGATTGAACAGGGCGGAGATAGTTTTTTCCGTGCTGGTGATCTGTATCATGTTATTCCGTGAAAAGGCATTACCAGGATATTTTATCAAAAACGATAAACGCTTTTATTTTTATGCAGGTGCTATGGTAGTGATCTGCTATTTCTTTGGGGTGTTCTCTGAAAATCAATTTATTTATTTTCAATTTTAGTATGTTGAAAAAGGTATTGAGGTATATATTGATCGTCTTTGGGTTAGTGCTGATGTGGGCTTCCACATCGCGCACGGCGATGAGCTATATCTCAAACAAAAGAGATGTAGATACATGGTGGGGTTCTTACCAGGGCCTTCACGGCGACCTGGTCAGCATGTCCTATCTTGACTTTGTAAAAGAGTTTAACCAACCCGCTCCCAGAAAAGGTTTCCGCCACCCTGTATCTGATAAAAAGAATACGATACTATACCTTGATGGAGACAGCCATACCTGGCACCTGGGCGATTCTGATTTTGCGGGACTCTATGCTTTTAATTATTTTCAAAGGTCTTATGGCTGCCGGTATCACCTGGATACAACAAAGAGAAATGTGTTGCTTATAGAAATTTCAGAGCGCTACCTGCAAAGCTATTTTAACGGGCTGCAGTTATTCAATGAAGTGTATGACTCTGCCACAAAAGAAAAGGGAATTTCCTATTTGTACATCCCTGAAAATAAACAAACGCAATACGCCTCTTTGTTTGGAGGCATCAGCATTAATGACCTTTTTAACAAAAACATAAATCAAAACCTGCAGTGCAATTTATTTAATTACAATTTCATTATGCCGATGTTTGAATGCAAGGCTGCGCTCAACTATTACCTGTTCAACAGGGCTTCTGGCGACGTTGTAATCTCAAACGACCGGAAGTTCCTGTTCTATAAAGAAACAGTAAGCCGCACAGATATGGGCAGCTCTTACTATCCTATATCGGCAGGTGACGCTGCGCATATAGTGGACAATTTAAATGCCGTTTACGATCATTATAAAGCAGCGGGGTTTGCAGAAGTATATGTTTCTATAATACCAAATTCAGCAACCATTATGCAGCCTGAGGGATACAACAACCTTATACCTATGGTGCAAAACGATAAAAGACTCAGGATGAAACTCATCGATGTTTATTCGGTCTTTAAACATTCGAATGAAGTTTATTTCCTTACCGGGGATACCCACTGGAACTTTAAGGGCAAGCAGTTGTGGCTGGATATGGTGAATGACCGCATCCTGCATGATACAGATTAATTTATATTGGATTACATTTGTCTGATAAGCTGAAAACCTTGAGTGAAGCAACTTTATCAAACTCCACAGACAATAAAATAACGGGTAAAGCAGGCTATAGAAACTGTCTTGCTTTCGGGTTGTTTTGGATTGTTGTGTTCCTGCTATACCTGCCGGCAGCAAAGGCAGGGCGTGTTGGCGACTTTCCCGGCTGGGTGAAAAATGTAAGCACGATGAAATTCCGGGACTATGTGAACAGGACGGAATCTCATATACCCAGCCTTTACCAGTTTACCCAAATGGTAACATGGTTCTTTTACCAGTTCTTTGGTGCAAAGGCATGGCCATGGCATTTGCTATATGTTACCATGCAGGCCCTTAACAGCTTCCTGTTATTTGTGTTTTGCAGAAATCTATTTTCTGACTCGCAAATAAAGAACAGTTCCATCATCGCCCTCGCAGGTAGTTTGCTGTTCACAATATGTCCACATATCACAGAGGTGGTGGTATGGGAACCATCCTTCCATTACCTGCAGGGGTTGTTGTTCATACTACTCATCTTATTGTGTGCACAAAGATTTATGCGCACATCGAACATAAGACTTGCATGGGTAGCAGGTACCCTGTTCTTTCTTTCCACTTATTCCCTTGAGGTGTTTTATCTCACGCCTTTATTTACATTCTTACTATGCCTGTATTATCACATGGGGCTCAATTATGACAAAGCAAAGCTCAGGCAGTCCGTCCTTTATTTTTCATTGCCGCAGGTAATATTATTCGCGCTGCACCTGGTGGTATTGAATGCCGTATACCATTCAGGTATAGGACATGTAGGCACCGCTACTATGCAGGCATCAGCGAATAATTTCGCCAAACCGTTGAAATATATTTTCCATATAGTTTTCTTAGGCAGGTACCTGCCGGCATTTACAAAACATAAGATCTACGGGCTGACCGAGTCTTTCAGCGCACTGGTCGTGTTCTATGGAGCGCTGGTAGCGTTGATCGGTATAATTGTTTTGCGCTATAAAACAATGCATGCAAAAACAAAAACAATAAGCTTCCTGTTTCTTCTGGTTCTCTTTGCAACAAGCCTTTTAGTACCAGTATGGTTCCCCGATTCTTTCCTTGTTATTTATGACCGATACACGTATGTAGTTGATGCGTTCACTTATGTGATGCTGACATTGCTTGCCAGTTGTATTCCCTATACGAGTGTGGCAATCATTGTTTGGAGCCTGTATGCACTGGGCAATCTATATGTTACACATAAAGTGGTTAAGATGTGGAAAATATCGGGCGACCTCGTAAATAAGCTGGTGTATACGTTCCCGAATGACTCTACAAAAACGGTACTTATTCTCAATGTGCCGGAATGTTATTACGGTGTACAAATGATAGGCTCAAGAGAGGAAGGTGAATTTAAAATTTTATACAATGCAGTAATGCCGGATAAAATGAAAAACCCGGTCTTTGAAGTATCATCCTATAACCTCTTCTCTCCTTCCGACGGGGCGTTTGTAACCGTGTATAACGACAGCATACTGCATGTTACACTTAGGCGCTGGGGGGCCTGCTGGTATTGGTATGGCATGGGCGCAATCAATTATGAGAATGAATATTACAAGCTCAACATGCGGTCTATGGGGCACTGGTATGAGTTGATATTAAAACAGCCCGCGTCTAATTATAAACTGATCTACCAGATAGGCGATGAGTGGAAAGCTGTGAACATGAGTAAAAAGAATGTGGATCAATATTAGCTTAAGTTAAAGGTCAAAAGTTAAACCATAAAGTTACTTTTGTGAAACGCCCGGATCCATATGCGTAAAATTATTTGCCTCTTTTTCATTTTCTCTTTTGCAGTGTGTAGTGTTACCGCTCAAATATTCCCGAAGGAAAACAGTATGCTGCATTACCGGATCATCGGGTTTTCTTTTCCGGCTGTAAAAGGTGTTAGCAACTACACCGTGGAGATAGCGGCTGGCAATTGCATGACGGAAGATGTGTTCCGGAAAAATATCATCAGCAGTAATAAAACAGAAAAGAACAAGTTGATAGCTGAGGTACCATACTTCGGTAAAGAATATACTTGGCGCGCGGTGTGGACGGAGAAGGGTAAATCTATTACAGGCAGCATGCACCACTTCAGTAGTATCATCTCTTCTGAAGTGGATACAGCCGTTACACGCCTTACCATTTTAAAAATCGCGGAAAAATATAAGGATGCATATGTCTTCATGGACGGGTCGAACGCACTGTATGATATGAACGGCAATCCGGTATGGTATCTACCCGTGAAAGGAAAACTGAACCCGAAAAAAAGTAAGTTGTGGGATATGAAACTAACACCACAAAACACGATCACATTTCTTCTTGACCAGAATATTTATGAAGTGAACTATAACGGAGATATTCTTTGGCAAGGACCAAATAATGGTAAGGTAAGCGGAGACAGCATTGAGTATTATCATCACGAATTTACAAAGCTGAGCAATGGACATTATATGGTGATAGGAACTGAATTTGTTTCGTGGGTGTTACCCGGTTCTACAGACAGCTCCACACATTTAGAAAAGGGGAAAACAAAAAACGGAAATGCGGCTTCAAAAGAAAAAACCGCTTTCGGTACGCTTATAGAATATGACCGCTCAGGTAATGTAGTTTGGTCGTGGCGGTCTTCGGAGTATTTTAAGAAGCTGGACCCAAAATACCTGCGATCAGAACTTTACGATCAGAAATCGCCAAAGCAAATGGTGGATGTGCATGAGAATGCTTTTTACTTTGATGAAAAAGAAAAGGTTGCTTATTTATCTTTTAAAAACATCAGCACAATCATAAAAGTAAAATACCCGGAAGGTGATGTAATTAATATATATGGAAGATTAGCCGGCCTGTTAAATAATAAGAAAGCCGGAAATGATCTTTTTTGTGGCCAGCATAGCTGTAAAACTACAAAAGAGGGATATTTATTTTTATATAATAACAATGCTTGTCACCAAGACGCATTGCCTAAGATCATGATGTTTGAGCAACCCAATGACCCAACCGACACATTAAAAAAAATATGGGAGTACACTTGCTCATTTGAAGATGTTATGCTTGAGAAACAAAAAGAGGCAAATGATACAAATAGCAAAAATGATATTGTGACACCTGAACAACTTTCCGCATTAAATATTTTTTCAAAAGGTGGAAATATTGTTGAATTACCGGGGAAGGATCTTTTTGCGAGCATTTGTGGCATATATGGCAAAGTTTTTATCCTTTCACCTGCGAAAGAGACCATTTGGTGTGGAATTTTAGAAATATGGAACCCATATAAAAGAAAATGGGATGATATCATTAATTATAAGGCAAATATCATATTAAACAGAAAAGATCTGGATACGCTGATCTGGAATTCGGAATTAAACTAATATTATCTCAATGTATTACAGAAAATATCACTTTTATCTCATGGTAATTACTAAAATGTATGCCGTGTTTTAAAAAGTCATTAGGTAATAATTTATATGTCATTTTGCTATTGCATTTCGATTAATACATATTTGTTTTAGCCTCCTGCTTTCCTGAAAATCCCCGCTATTAATCAATAGTTTATATTGGTTTTTGAATCATATTTTCCAGTCGTTTTTTTGAAATTATTAACGTAACTTTCGGTCAGGAAATCATTTTTTAGTATGTTTACCCCATATACGGGTAAGCTGTTCTTTCACGACTAACAGGTCGTGGAAAACTTTTTTACTATTATTTGATAGCGTCTGTCTATGTGGGTACCTGTACTCTTATGGATGGGAAATGAAATTTTTGAATTAATCACATTAAAAGGCACAAAAAATATTAAATTTTTAAAACTGGTAGTATGGCAATTTTTTTACGGTCTCAATTTCAGAATTTTAAATCTTACTCTATCAAAAAAACAAGGTCTTCAGGAATGAATATCCTGGCCGGCGTCTTTTTGTTGGGCTCTTTGTTTTCGTCTAAGGCTGCTTTAGCCCAGGGCCAGTGTTTTTCCAGCGCAAATGTGTCAGGTAGCGTAACGATCTGTTCGGGGGCCACTGCAAATTTATTACTGACCGGTGTTAACGGCGGATTGTCGGGAGCCGGACCATGGAGCGCGAATTACCAATGGGACTCTTCGACCGATGGTGGCGCTACCTGGTTTGCTATACCCGGCGCTTCGGGCATTGTAGGTGCAACCACCTCGTTAACGGCAGGCTATACTACCTCTGCCCTTACGGGAGCTGTATCATACAGGGTTCAACTGACAAGTATCGTTGGCGCATGCGACGGTATTACCACTACATACAATACAAACTCCGCGTTAGTTAACGTTAACCCGGTACCGGGTAACATCAATGGTAACACTAATTTTTGCCAGGGCGCTACCAGTTGCCTTACAGATGCCACATCGGGTGGAACATGGGCGAGCACAGACAATACAGTTGCAACTGTTGGTACAAACGGATGTGTTTTTGGCGTTAACCAGGGTACTGCTTATATAGTTTATGACGTAAGCGGTTGTTCTGCTATCACTGAGGTTACTATTAATGCTACAGCTGCAATCACCGGCCCAACCGCAGTTTGTGTGGGCAATACCATTGCCTTATCAGATGCAACTGCTGGTGTTACCTGGAGCAGCAGTAATACTTCTGTTGCAACCATCGGCTCATCTACCGGCGTACTTTTTGGTGTTACAAACGGAACCACTACGATCATCGCATCATCTCCTCTTGGCTGTATATCATTGACGACCGTAACCGTAAATCCTAACCCGGGACCTATTACCGGAACGCTGGGAATCTGTATTGGTTCAGGCAGCTGCCTGAGTGACCCAACACCTGGCGGAACATGGAGCAGCAGCAACGGAGCGGTTGCTACTATTGATCCATCAGGATGCGTTACCACTGTTGGTACCGGCACAACCACAATTACTTATACCTTCCCGACAACCGGTTGTTATACCGTAACTACTGTAACTGTTAATCCGTTGCCATCTCCCATTACCGGCGTTATGAGCGTATGTGCGACTTTAACAACCGCACTTACGGACGCAACCACAGGCGGTACCTGGAGCAGCGGGAACACTTCAGTAGCAACCGTAGACGCCGGAGGCATTGTAACCGGTGTGGCACAAGGCACTGCTAATATTACTTATACTTCATCATTAGGCTGTATCGTTACTGCGGTAGTTACCGTAAATTCTTTAGCCCCGATTACCGGTACGCTCGACGTATGCCTGGGTTTAACATCAACCTTAAGTGATGCAGCAACGGGCGGTACATGGAGCGTTAGTAACGCTAATGCCAGTGTCGGTTCGTCATCCGGTGTAGTTACCGGCCTTGTACTAGGTGTGGATACTGTTATTTACACATTACCATTTGGCTGCGTTGCTACTGCTTCTGTAACCGTTGACCCTGTACCAACAGGCATTAACGGCAATGCAACCGTTTGTGTGGGCTCAACAACAAGTTTAACAGATGGCACGGTCGGCGGAAGCTGGAGCACAAGCACGCCAACCGTTGCACTTGTAGACGCTGTAACCGGCGTGGTAACAGGTATATCGGGCGGCACATCTACGATCACTTATATGATGCCAACAGGCTGTATGAATACCGTTGTAGTTACAGTAAACCCTGTAACACCGATATACAATAATGTCCCTGTATGTGTGGGTTCAACAATTACCCTGACCGACGGCACAACGGGTGGTGCCTGGAGCAGCACAAGCCCTGCAATTGGCTCTGTTGATAACTTTGGTAATGTTACCGGCGTTAGCGCAGGCACAACCACAATTTCATACACATTAGGTTCGGGATGTGCGGTTACTGTTGTGGTAACCGTAAACCCACTGCCAAATCCGATCAGCGGCATTCTCAGCGTATGTGCATGGGGCGGATCTACCGCGTTGACCGATGCACCTGCTGGTGGCGTATGGACCAGCACTTTAGTTGTAGTTAATTCCACAGGTGTGGTTACCGGCTATGATACAGGTGTGGGTACAGTAAGCTATATACTGCCAACAGGTTGTATGGCTACTGCTAACGTAACTGTAAATCCATTACCCGAACCGATCACCGGAAATACTTCGGTATGCGTAGGGTCTACAACTACTTTGAGCGATGCCACATTGGGTGGTACCTGGACAAGCATCAGCACCGGCGTAGCAACTGTAGGGTCAAATACAGGAGTTGTTACCGGCGTATCCAGTGGCACATCGGTTATTGTTTATGTTTTACCAACTGGTTGCGCATCAGACACAACAGTGCTGGTAAACCCGCTCCCATCAGCTATTACAGGCATAGGCACGGTGTGCGTAGGATCAACGACGGCACTGACGGATGGCACATCGGGCGGCACATGGAGCAGCAGTGACAACACTACAGCCACTGTTGATGCTTCCGGTGTAGTTACCGGGGTTAATGCAGTTGCCGGAACAGCAACGATAACGTACACACTTCCTACAAGCTGCTACGTTACTACAGTAGTTACTGTAAACCCGTTACCGGGAATTATTAACGGAACTCCTGTTGTATGTATGGGCTCAACAACTACACTGACTGACGTTACATTAGGCGGCACATGGAGCACCAGCAATACGGCAATAGATACGGTAGATGCGAGCGGCGACGTTTACGGCGTATCCGGTGGCGTATCTACGATCACTTATACACTTAGTACAGGCTGTTATGTAACACAATCATTCACTGTAAATCCGATATATGCAATATCCGGCAATGCAGCAGTTTGCTATGGTCAGACAACGGCATTAAGCGACACAGCAACCGGCGGTACATGGACAAGCTCAAACTCAGGAACAGCGTCTGTAGGCTCTTCTACAGGTATTGTTACCGGGAATGATCCATTAGGCGGCACTGTAACGATCACATATACACTTGGCACCGGTTGCACTGCAACTGTCGTCGTTACCGTAAATACTTTACCTCAAACGATTACAGGGCCTGGCTCTGTTTGTGTAGGCCAGACCATTAACTTAACTGACCTTACTGCAGGCGGCAACTGGAGCAGCAGCAATTCCAGCATTGCCACTGTAGGCGCTACCGGCATCGTTACCGGCATGGGTGCAGGAACAGTTACTATCACCTATACCAATGCCACAACAAACTGTTATACAACAACAACGATCACCGTTAATCCATTATCTGCTATTACAGGCCTTACCAGCGTTTGCCAGGGCTTCACAATATCATTAACCGATGGCACTACCGGCGGCACATGGAGCAGCAGCAATACTGCTGTTGGTACTGTTGACGGCTTTGGTAATGTGTACGGCGTATCTGCAGGAACAACAACGATCTCTTATTCTTTAGCCAGTGGCTGCGTGGCTACAACCACAGTAACGGTTAACGCATTTGGCCCGATAATGGGTGGCAACAGC
>CAIJNJ010000133.1 GCA_903821975.1 uncultured Bacteroidota bacterium | reverse complement strand
TATCCCACACCAGCAGGTTGGTGATGAACGGGTGTTTTTGTAAAAGACCGTCGTTCCCTTTACGTACCAGCATATCTATTTGCGCATCGGGGTACTGTTGATGCAGTTTCTCAAGGGTGGCCGTTGCCAGTACCACATCGCCTGTGAAGGCAGTTTGTATAACCAAAAGTTTAAGCATCACCGCAAAACTACAATTGTATGGCTTTTTGGAAGGTTTTAACAATAAAAAAATCAGATTTTTGGATTTTTGGTGCTAAATTTGTTACTTACAATCGTATTAGAGGAAAAATTCAAGAAAATGAGAAAATTTATTTTATCGTTAAGTGTGCTTTTATTGTCTGCCGGGGTTACCATGGCGCAGCATAAGAAACATAAAGGCAATGATGCTGACCAGAAAGCAACTCCTGCTGCTGCAGCTACCCCTACCACTAGTGCTACACCTGCCACTACTTTAAAAGCAGATGATATGGCTTTTAAAGATGCGATCCATGATTTTGGAACGGTTTCTGAAGGGCCTGATGCAACTTGTGAGTTTACTTTTAAGAATAACGGTAAAGAGCCTATTGTTATACAGAAAGCGCAGCCTTCATGCGGTTGCACCGTTCCTTCTTTTTCCAGCGAGCCTGTACCACCCGGGGCAACAGGAACCATTAATGTAGCTTATCATACTAAAGGCAAGCCTAATGCATTTACAAAAACGATCACGGTGATATCTAATGCAGGTACCAAGGTGCTTACTATAAAAGGTAATGTCGAAAAGGCGCCAACAGGCTCTGTTCCGGAAAATGTTTCAATGATCAAAACAAATCAATAAGCTTAAATTTTAATTAATATCAATTTTAACCACACAACAAAAATTATGAAAAAAGTATTCATTACACTCCTCTGCCTTTCAATAAGTGCGGCTGCAGCTAATGCACAGGATAAGAAAAATGCAACACCGGCTCCAGCGCCAACACCGGCACCGGCCGCTGCTCCACAGGCACCAGCTCAGGATCCGGATGCAGGTGAGTTCAAATTCAAGGAAGGTGATACGCACGACTTCGGCGAAGTTCCAGAAGGCCCGCTGGCTGAGTATGATTTTGAATTTAAGAATACCGGTAAAAAACCTATCCTGATCCAGGATGCACATGGTTCATGCGGTTGCACGGTGCCAACATGGCCACACGAGCCTATCCTGCCTAAAGAAAAAGCAGTGATACACGTAGCTTATACTACTAACGGCCGTCCCGGTCCTATCATGAAGGAAGTTACCATTAACTCAAATGCTAAACAGCAGCCAATGGTATTGCATATCAGGGGTACTGTAAAACCAAAGCCAGCAGCAGCACCGGTGCCAACACCAACACCTCCGCCACCAATGCCAACTCCTGCTAAATAAGCAGTTGTTTAAATACTTAAATAAGTGCAAAATAGTTGGCGAAAGCCAACTATTTTAAAATACAAAAGGTCTGAATAATAAAAAATCTATGAAAAAGGTATTGATCGCATTATTTTGCCTGCTCACATTCGCAGGAGTGCATGCAAACGCACAGGGGCCATTGTTCAAATTTGAAGGTGGCGACACTTACGATTTTGGCGTAATAAAGCGCGGCCCGGGGGCAAAACATACCTTCGAATTCCAGAACGTAGGTACGGAGCCCATCATTATTATGAATGTAACACCATCCTGTGGTTGCACCAATGTAGATTGGAGCAAAAACCCGGTTTTGCCCGGCCAGAAGGGTTTTGTAGCATTAGAGCTTAAAACTGACGAGCAGCACGGTGTATTCAATAAAGAAGTTTACATCCAGTCTAATGCTAAAACACCTCATGGCGAGAAACGCTATACTATTTATATCAAAGGTGATGCTAAGGATGAGGTTCCTGACAAAAAGAAATAGTTCCGGTTTTCATATTGGAATAGAAATATTAAAGGTTGCCCGAAAGAGCAACCTTTAATATTTTAACTGGTCACCCATTTACCCTTTCACTATTTAACTTTATCTTTGCGCCCATGCCGGTAATATCACATCGTGGCTCCATGATGCCACCATCGCCTATTCGTAAATTAGTTCCGTTCGCTGACGCTGCCAAGAAAAGGGGCACAAAGGTTTATCACCTCAACATTGGCCAGCCGGATATAGAAACCCCGCAATCCATTCTCGATGCAGTACGCAATACACATATGAAGGTGCTGGAGTATAGCCCGAGTGCCGGCTTCGATAGCTATCGCAATAAGCTGGTAGAATACTACAAACGCAATAACATTGATGTTACCGCAAACCAGATCATTGTAACAACTGGGGGCTCCGAGGCTATTATGTTCGCGATAATGAGCTGCCTCGATCCGGGCGATGAGATCATTATTCCTGAGCCCTTTTATGCCAACTATAACGGCTTTTCTACAAGTTCAGGCGTTAAGGTGGTACCGATTCCATCGAGCATAGAGACCGGTTTTGCATTGCCTCCTATCGAGGTGTTTGAAAAGGCGGTTACTACCCGCACTAAAGCCATTATGATCTGCAACCCTAATAACCCTACCGGTTATTTGTATAGTTTGGATGAGCTGAACGTGCTTAAAGAAATATGTCTGAAACACGACCTGTTCCTGTTCAGCGATGAGGCATACCGTGAATTTTGCTACGATGGCAACAAGCACATATCCGCACTCTCGCTCGAAGGGATGGAGGATAATGCCATATTACTCGATACTATTTCCAAAAGATATAGCGCATGCGGTGGTCGTATAGGCGCCTTTGTTACCCGTAACCAGGATGTTATCAATGCGGCGATGAAATTTGCGCAGGCGCGCCTCAGCCCCCCTTCTTTTGCACAGATACTTGGAGAGGCTGCGGTAGACCTCCCTGCCAATTACTTCGATGAAGTGCATGCAGAATACACTTCCCGTCGTGACTTGCTTGTAAAACGCCTCAAGGCTATGCCAGGCGTTAAATGCCCGCTGCCGGGTGGCGCATTCTATGCAATGGCACAGTTACCGGTAGACAATGCTGAAAAATTTTGCCAGTGGCTGCTCGAAGGATTTTCGCACAATGGGGCCACCGTTATGATGGCGCCTGCAGCCGGCTTTTATGCCACAACAGGCAGGGGGAAAAATGAAGTGCGCCTTGCGTATGTGCTCAATAAGAATGACATCAATGCCGCTATGGATTGCCTTGAGGCTGCATTGAAAGAGTATAAGGGATAGGCATTGCTTTTGCACTCATAGCGGAAAAAGCGTATCTTTGGAATATGGGTTTAATTTATGCTGATCTGGAAATTGCCAATCCTTCGAAAGAAGAGCTGACATCTATAAAAGCAAGAGCGCTTGTAGATACAGGAGCTTTATTTCTTTGTATTCCCGAGCATATAGCTACTCAGTTGAAATTGAAAGAATTTGAACAAAGGGAAGTGACTATTGCAGATGGTAGCAGAAAATTATGCAGCTACGTTGGCCCTGTACATCTGAAATTTGCGAACCGTCAGTGCCTCACGGGTGCGATGGTGATTGGAGAAGAAGTATTGCTCGGTGCGATACCAATCGAAGATATGGATCTCATTATTCATCCGGCAAAGCTCACTCTGATTGCTAACCCTGAAAATCCCAATATACCAGGGGCAATTGTAAAATAAGCCGACGATTAATAATTGCTTTTTAAACGCTCAATTTTATTTTCAATAGATAATATATATTGCTCTTGCTGTCTAATTTGTTCTGCGCGCTCTTCATCAGAT
>CAIJNJ010000132.1 GCA_903821975.1 uncultured Bacteroidota bacterium | reverse complement strand
GCTGGTATTACACTTGTCAGCGAGCTGATATCGAAAGAGGAAAGAGGCAAGGCTACATCTATAGTAGCGGGCGTGGGGCTAACCGGTGCCGTGGCTGCATATTTTGTAGCCCATTCTTTCGACTGGCGCATATGCTACTATGTGGGCGGCGGACTGGGCCTGTGCCTGTTATTGCTACGTATCAGCGTTTTTGAATCAGGTATGTATAAGAACATACAACATGCCAATGTACAGAAGGGCAACTTCCTTATGTTCTTTAATAATGGCCGCCGTTTCAAGAAATACCTGCTGGCCATACTCATAGGCCTGCCTACATGGTATGTGATCGGTATCCTCATTACGTTCTCTAAAGAGTTTGGTGAGCATTTTGGTATAAAGGGAGTAGACCCCGGTAAGGCTATTATGCTGGCATATGTGGCCATCTCCATTGGTGACCTGCTCATTGGGTTTATCAGTAACTGGCTGCGCAGCCGCAAGAAGGCCTTGTTCATATTTTATGCGCTTACCGTGCTGGGCATTGTGCTCTATTTTTACCAGCAGGGTGGTACACTTACGGGTATGTACCTCATCTGCATGCTTATGGGCTTTGGTACGGGTTTCTGGGCGCTGTTTGTAACCATGGCCGCCGAGCATTTCGGCACCAACCTGCGCGCCACCGCCGCAACTACTGTGCCTAATATGGTGCGCGGCTCATTGCCCCTTATCATCATCCTGTTCAAAAGCCTTAATCCCGGCTTTGGCTATATCACCGCCGGCGCCATTACGGGTATCATAGTTATGGTCATCAGCAGCACTGCGGTATTTATGACCGATGAAACCTTTGGAAAGGACCTTGATTTCATTGAGGAATAGAAACTTATACCAAATAGACATTAAAGCACGCCGAACAACTCGCGTCATTGCGCGGAGCATCGCTTAGCCTTTGTGTGTAGCTGCGACAAAGCAAACTCACGAAATACCAAATGGATTAGTGTAATTATAAAGCCCAATAATAATAACGACCCGTATCAATTATATAGCCCGAAGGGCTTAAATGTGAATAACCGCGGGTGAAACCCGGGGGATAAAGTGTTTTTGTAACCAACCCTGAAAAGGGTTGAATGTGATTTGCTCTAAGGAACATGATTTTACTGTTTTTTGACACGGGAAGAATCTAATACCATTTAGACTTTAAAGATCGGCATGTCTTATATTATTGCTCCGTTAGGAGCATCAGCTTTGTAGTTTGCTGGGTGCCATTTTTCAAAGCGCGCCGTAGGTGCGCAACCAGTTTTGCCTGTGCCTGATTTTAATGTTCAATCGGTATAATATCTATAGCAAATTGTTTTTGCAAGAATGTTCGACTCCGAAGGGGTCGTATGTTTTTCTATCCATTATTATAGTATGATTGAAAATAAAATCAATATGCACGGAACAACAGCTTAATTTATCAGCCCCATCTGTATCGCTTTCTTCACTAATGCCGCGCTGTTTTTCACGCCCAGCTTCATCATCAGGTTTATGCGGTGGTTGTCTATGGTGCGCTTGCTTACAAACAGTTTGTCCGCTATCTGCTGGCTGGTAAGGTTGGCGGCTATGTATTGCACCACTTCCTTTTCTCTGCGCGACAGAATTGGCACGGCAGATACATCCTTCTTCGCCTGCAGGGTATCGATGAGCACTTTTTCTTTTAACACAGGTTCCAGGTATTGGTCGCCATTGTACACTGTGCGTATGGCTTCAAGCAGTATTTCCTCTCGTGTTGTCTTTAGTATGTAGCCGTGCACACCGCTGCGCATCATGTTCTTTATGTAGTATACATTGTCCAGGTTGGTGAGGGCCAGCATCTTCACCAGGGGGTATTTACTGCTTATGATCACCGCAAGCTCGTCGCCTGTTTGCCCGGGCATTTGTACATCCAGCAGCAGCACATCGGGTTCATTGTTGGCTATGCCTGCCAGCAGCTCGGCGCCATCGTTGTAACTGCCTATGATCTCCATATCTGTGCAGTTGCCCAGTATGTGGCGCAGCCCGTTTATTACCAGCGGGTGGTCATCTGCAATGGCTATTTTGATCTTATATGGTGTCATCTGCGATCATTTTTTGCATGTCAAATTCAATGTATACAGAAGTGCCCTTGCCCGCGCCAGATTCTATGGTGAAATGCCCCTGCATACTATCTACGCGTGTCTTCAGGTTGTGCAGGCCTATGCCTTTTTTTATCGCTTCGGTATCAAAGCCCGAGCCGTCATCCTCAACTGTTATTGTAAGCAGGCGGTCGTTTGCAAACAGTTGCAGTAAGGCATGGCTTGCATTGGCGTGCTCTGTAATATTCTTGAGCATCTCCTGCACTATACGGTATATGTTCAGCTTGCTCTTTTGGGTGATTTCATCAAATGAGCCGTAAGATTGAAAATCCACATGCAGGGTTTTGCTCTTCTCTACAAAGTTGCAATATGTGCGTATGGCATCTGGCAGCGATTGTTTCAGCAACACTTCCGGCATCAGGTTGTGGGCTGTTTTTCTTATTTCATCACCCATTTCCTGCAGCAGGTCCATGGCTTCTATATAGGCAGGTACGGTCGTTATCTCTGCTTTCTCATGTCGTATGGCCATAAGCCGCATCATTGCGGCAGATAGCATACCGCCTATGCCATCGTGCAGTTCCCGTGCTATGCGGCCGCGCTCTTTTTCTTCGCCCTGCACTACGCCCTTTAGTATGCTTATGGTGTTATCCTGCTGCAGGGTTTTGATCTGTTCATTTTGCAGGCGTTGCTTGTGCCTGCTGTTGAGGTACACGCTCACAAGGATGATGCACAACAACACAATGCTGCCTGCTATAGACCCTATCCATGTATTCTTACTGATGATCTTGCTTTTCTGCTGTGCTATCAGCAGTTGGTTTTGTACTATTTGTTTATCCTTTTCAGCCGTCTTGTATTTTATCTCCATCTGGTTTATGGCCTTGGCCTTTTCAGCGTTGGTCAGGGAGTCTTTGAGTATGTTCAGGGAGTCCGTGTAATCGAGTGCTTTTTTATATTGCCCGGTTGCTTTATACACGGTTATCAGCTTAGGCTAGCAGTCTATGTAATTGTCTTTTAGATTGTGTGTTCTTGTTTCTTTTAACGCCCCCTCAA
Source organism: uncultured Bacteroidota bacterium (assembly GCA_903821975.1). GTDB lineage: Bacteria > Bacteroidota > Bacteroidia > Chitinophagales > Chitinophagaceae > Nemorincola. The sequence continues at coordinate 177 of CAIJNJ010000132.1, read as the reverse complement.
GAATGGTCTCCGCCTCGGCATACTTGCCTATGTGCGATAAAGCATCCCCCAGCGAAAACGAAGCATCTGCAACGAGGTAAGGGAAATGGTTCTTTGCCATAGATATGGCCAGTTGCAGCAAGGGTATGGCTTTCTGGTATTCACCCGCTTTAACATAAGCCATGCCGAGGTCGTCAT
>CAIJNJ010000131.1 GCA_903821975.1 uncultured Bacteroidota bacterium | reverse complement strand
GTTACCACCAAGCCCGCTCCATGGGTAGCCCCACCAAACAGGCCTTATTTTGTAAAGTCATACAATGGTGGCGTTACATGGTCCGCCTGGCGATACATTGATTCCACCGGCTATCTTGTAGGTAATGTGATACAGGCACCAATGGCCGCACCCGCTATCGACTCCGCCGGGAGGTTTCATTGTATCTACCCTACTTATCTAGCTACCGAAAGTATTTATCCACGTAATATTATGGCTACAAACGGGCCGGCTAACTCATTTACCTATAATGTGGCGCATGTCATTTCCTCAAGTGCAGGCACTTTAGATACCCTTGCCAAAGTTGGCGGCCGCCTTACCTGCGACCCTGCAAACAATAACCATTTTGCCTTTGTGCATATAGAAAACCTGTATGGTGATCTCGATATCTTTTCAATTGAGACTACAGACGGTGGTGCTACCTGGAGTGCGCCTACACGAATTAACGATGACGCAACAGGCAATGGTAAAATGCAGGATATGGCGTGGGCCAACTTTGATGAACATGGCGACCTTGTCACTGCATGGCGCGACCGCAGGAACGCATCAGGAACAGGCTATGAGCAACCTACCGAAGTGTGGGGTGCTATAAAATGGAAAGACTCTGCCAACTTCTCTGCCAACTTCAAAATATCAGATACCGCGGCGCCCTACGATAGTATTTACCTTTTCGGTAATGGCAACGATTTCATGAATGTAAGCATGGCACAGGATACCCTTAGCGCAGTTTGGGGCGATGTGCGCACCGGTGCGCTGAATATATGGTTTGCAAGAAAGTCTATGCGCACAGATACCGGGTCCACCACCACTATTGTCAAGAGTATAGCTACCGAGCGTATACCCGTTGCAAGCATATATCCTAACCCCGGCAGTAAGTTCATCACCGTGGAAGGAGAGCGCATGATCAGCATTACCCTTAATGACGTTACCGGCAAAACCGTACTAAATAAAAAGATCGATCCTTCAAAATCGGTTCTCGACGTTTCGTCCATCAGCCCCGGCGATTACATAGCGGTTGTAAGCACGCAAAACGGCATGGTAAATATTAAGATTGTATTAAAATAAAGCTCTTTCCACCCGCGCTCCTGCTCCCTGCTCTTTCGGATTTGTAATCCGAAAGCAAACTGTAGGGGATTTGCAATCCCCGTATTACGTGGATATTTACGATAAGCTTTAATGATAGGTATTAGCGAAGTTGGTAATTGTTCATACCCACCATTTCGCAATTGCTTATTAAATCCTACTTTTGCCAAAATTTTAATATCCCTGATGCGTAACTGGTGGTGGAAAATACTCTGTATTATCATTTGCATCTATGTGGTGGTAAGCGGCCTGCTTTCACCCGTTCCCCGCCTCGATATTTTAAATGAGACCATCCGCAACCTTTACTTTCATGTGCCTATGTGGTTTACCATGATCGTGTTATATGGTGCGGCATTTTTCTACTCTATAAAATACCTGCGCACCGGCGATCTGCAGGATGATGTCTATGCGGTACAATTTACCAACACCGGCATCTTCTTCAGTATCCTCGGTATGCTCACAGGCATGGAGTGGGCGCAATACACATGGGGCGCGGCATGGAGCAATGACCCCAAGCAATTGGGCACTGCTATGAGCATGCTTATATACTTCGCATACAGCATACTGCGCAGCGGCCTTAAAGACGATGAGAAAAAAGCCAAGATCAGCGCGGTATACAACGTCTTCGCTTTTGCCATGATGATACCGCTCATCTTCATATTGCCCCGCATGGTCGATTCCCTGCACCCCGGCAATGGCGGTAACCCGGCCTTCTCCAAGTACGACCTCGACAGCAATATGCGCCTGGTCTTCTACCCTGCCGTCATTGGCTGGATAATGCTGGGCTGGTGGATCGCATCATTAAAAACAAGAATAGAAATTGTTCGCTATAAAAAGGAGAACACTTTACAATTTGATCTTGAAAAAAAACAGAACAATGGCTAAGCAATTATTAACAACTATATTTTTATTGCTAATAACTACCACTATTGCAAGCGCGCAGACAGAGATGGCTGATACTATGCGCGCTAACGGTAAAATATACGTTGTTGTTGTGGTATTAGCTACTATCTTTGCGGGGATTTTTGCATACCTCATTATGCTCGATCGCAAGATCACCAAAGTAGAAAAGGAAACTAAAAATTAAAACAATTAACTAACACTTAAATTAAAAAACTAGTGGACACAGTAACAAAGCCGGCACAGGCAGCTCATTACAGCTTTTTCCAGGGTGTGGAACGCAACTTTGACAAAGCTTCCAAATTCACCCGTTTCGAATCAGGCATCCTCGAACAGATCAAAGCCTGTAATTCTGTTTACAGCATGAAGTACCCCGTGCGCATAGGTGATAAAATTGAAGTTATTGAGGCATATCGCGTACAGCATTCTCATCATAAACTTCCGTGTAAAGGTGGTATCCGCTACAGCATGGATGTGAACCAGGATGAAGTAATGGCGCTGGCATCACTGATGACCTATAAATGTGCTATTGTGAACGTTCCTTTTGGCGGTGCTAAAGGTGGTATCAAGATCAACCCAAAGAAATATACGCCATTCGAACTCGAAAAGATCACACGCCGTTACGCGTCTGAGCTTGTGAAGAAAAACTTCATTGGCCCCGGCATCGACGTTCCCGCTCCTGATTACGGAACAGGCGCGCGCGAAATGAGCTGGATCGTAGATACTTACGCTTCCCTGAAACCGGGCGAAGTGGATGCACTGGCTTGCGTTACCGGCAAACCTGTTACACAGGGCGGCGTTCGCGGCCGTACAGAGGCTACCGGCCTTGGTGTTTATTATGGTGTGCGTGAGGTGTGTAACGTAGCTGAAGACATGAAAAAGATTGGCCTGAGCGTAGGCATCGAAGGCAAAAAAATAATTGTGCAGGGCTTGGGTAACGTGGGCTTCCATGCTGCCAAGTTCTTCTACGATAACGGCGGTATCATTGTAGGCCTTGCTGAATACGAAGGCGGTATCTACAACGAAAAAGGCCTTAACCTGTATGACGTTGTTGACCATCGTAAGTCTACAGGCTCACTGCTCAATTTCCCCGGCGCTACTAATTTCAAGAATAGTTCAGAAACCCTGGAGCAGGCTTGCGATATCCTTATTCCTGCCGCACTTGAGAATGTGATCAACGGCAGCAATGCCGCCCGCATACAGGCTAAGATAATAGGCGAAGGCGCTAACGGCCCGCTTACCCCTGATGCTGATGAGATCTTAGGCAAGAAAGGCGTTATCATCGTTCCGGATATGTACCTGAACGCAGGTGGTGTTACTGTATCTTACTTCGAGTGGTTAAAGAACCTCAGCCACGTACGTTTTGGCCGTATGGACAAGCGTTTCAGCGAAAACCAGAATACTTCTATCCTCAACACAGTTGAAGGCCTTACCGGTAAAAGGGTAACCGATACGGAGCGCAGCCTCATCATGCATGGCCCTGATGAAGTGGACCTGGTATACTCTGGTCTTGAAGATACCATGATCAGCTCTTACCACGAGATCCGCGAAGCGCTCCTTCGCGTTGGTAACGGAGTTGATATGCGTACTGCAGCTTTCACAGTAGCTATCGACAAGGTTGGCGTTGCTTACGAAGAGCTGGGCATATTCCCATAATGTATATTGATACTCTTTATATTAACAAAGGTTGCTCTCGGGCAACCTTTGTTGGCTAAATGTCCTATTACACCTGTCTTTGGCAGTATAATATTCCCACACACCCGGCCTGAAGGCCGGGTGTGTGAAACAGGGGGCGGGAAGCGGCTTTAGCCGAAAAGACACGCTCATTTGAAATTCTAAATGTTATTAATTTCAGATTGTCTTTCATTTTCAATAATTTTGCACCGTTAAAAACGTTTAAATTCTCTCCGCAATGGCTTTTGATATTGATCTCATCCAGAAAGTTTATGAACAATTAACCGGTAAAGTAGCTGCTGCCCGCAAATTATTGGGCCGCCCGCTTACCCTTACCGAAAAAATTCTCTACTCGCATTCTTATGAAGCTCCGGCAAAAGCATACAGCCGCGGCCACGATTATGTGAATTTCTCCCCCGACCGTGTAGCCATGCAGGATGCAACCGCCCAGATGGCTTTGCTCCAGTTCAGCACATGCGGCCGTGACAAGGTAGCAGTTCCCAGCACCGTACATTGCGATCACCTTATACAAGCTAAAACAGGCGCTGCGCAAGACCTTGCAACAGCCCTTGACGTAAATAAAGAAGTGTATGACTTCCTCGCTTCCATCTCTAACAAATACGGTATCGGTTTCTGGCGCGCTGGCGCTGGTATCATTCACCAGGTAGTGCTTGAGAATTATGCATTCCCGGGCGGTATGATGATAGGCACCGATAGTCACACACCTAATGCAGGCGGCCTCGGTATGGCAGCTATAGGCGTAGGTGGTGCTGATGCGGTAGATGTGATGGCAGGCCTGCCATGGGAGCTGAAAATGCCGAAAGTAATCGGCGTTAAGCTTACAGGCAAAATGAGCGGGTGGACATCTGCTAAAGACATTATACTTAAAGTAGCAGGCATACTCACCGTAAAAGGTGGCACAGGCGCTATCGTGGAATACTTTGGCGAAGGCGCTGAAAGCCTTAGCTGCACAGGCAAGGGCACTATCTGTAACATGGGCGCTGAAATAGGCGCTACCTGCTCTGTATTTGCTTATGACGAAAAGATGGGCGACTACCTACGCGGCACTAACCGTGCAGATGTGGCACAGCTTGCAAACGCCGTGAGTAAAGATCTTCGCGCTGATAAAGAAGTATACGACAACCCCGAAGCATTCTTCGACCAGTTGATAGAAATAAACCTCAATGACCTGGAGCCGCATGTAAACGGGCCGTTCACTCCGGATCTTGCTACACCTATCAGCCAGATGGCTGCTGCGGTAAAAGAGCATGGCTGGCCTGATGACGTAGAAGTGGCGCTGATAGGCTCCTGTACCAACTCTTCTTATGAAGACATCTCCCGCTCTGCGTTCATTGCCAAGAATGCAATGGCCAAAGGCCTGAAAGCGAAGAGTGAATTTACCATAACACCAGGTTCGGAAATGGTACGCTTCACTATCGAGCGCGACGGCCTGCTCAAAACGTTTGATGACATGGGCGGTATTGTACTTGCTAACGCATGCGGACCATGTATCGGCCAATGGGCGCGCCACGTAGATGATCCTTCCAAGAAAAATACGATCGTTACTTCTTTCAACAGGAACTTTGCAAAACGTAATGATGGTCTCTCTTCTACGCACGCTTTCGTCGCTTCTCCTGAAATAGTTACTGCACTGGCCATCGCCGGTAAGTTATCTTTCAACCCGCTCACGGATACGTTGAAGAACGATAAGGGTGAAGATGTAAAACTCGACGAGCCACAGGGTTATGAAATGCCTCCGAAAGGCTTTGCTGTGGATGATCCGGGCTATCACGCACCTGCTGTTGATGGTTCTAAGGTGCAGGTTATCGTTAGCCCTACCAGCGACCGCTTACAGCTCCTGGCACCGTTCGCAGCATGGGATGGCAAGGACATGACCGGCCTGAAACTGCTCATCAAAGCTTTCGGCAAGTGTACTACCGACCATATCTCTATGGCCGGCCCATGGCTCAAATTCCGCGGCCATCTTGACAATATTTCCAACAACATGCTGATAGGCGCTATCAATGCCTTCAACATGGATACTAATAAAGTGAAGAACCAACTTACCGGCGCATATGACGAGGTGCCAAAAGTAGCACGCGCATACAAAGCCGAGAACATAGGCAGCATTGTAGTGGGCGATGAGAACTATGGCGAAGGCAGCAGCCGCGAGCACGCAGCTATGGAGCCACGTCACCTCGGTGTTCGCGCTATACTCGTAAAGAGCTTTGCACGTATACACGAAACAAACCTGAAGAAACAAGGCATGCTTGCAATTACATTCGCTGATAAGCAGGACTATGATAAGATACAGGAAGATGACAGCATCGATATCCTGGGCCTTATCAATTTCACCCCCGGCGAGCAACTGACACTGGTACTTAACCATAAGAACGGCACGCGCGAAGAAATAAAGGTGAACCACACCTACAACGAACAGCAGATAGAATGGTTCAAGGCCGGCGGCGCACTTAACGTGATCCGCAGGAACGTAGCCGCGGAAGCGGTTGCATAGTAAAAATTCCAAATCCCAAAACAAAACCCGTCTTATGATGGGTTTTGTTTTTAACGAACATATTTAATTGTTATCATTCTAATAATTTTGGCATAAATATTGTCCATCAACTTGTTATAACCACAGACTTGGTTAAATTTGCAATACTACATGCGCAAACTATACGACATAAAGGACTTTATAGAGTGGAAAGCTTTCGGCGTATGCTCGGCTATAGGCGAGCGCATGGGCGTGGCTACCTCGCGCATAAGGCTATGGTTTATCTACATATCCTTCCTAACCATGGGTTCCCCGGTCATTGTGTACATGGTCCTTGCCTTCTGGATGAACATGAAGCGCTACATACTGCTCCGCAGGAGAAACCCGCTGAAATGGCTATAGGGAATTCCAAAGTCAAAAATCCAAACCCCAATTCTGATTATTGATTTCAGGACTATTTCTTCCGGTAGATGTGGGAAATGGTAGGGTCTTTAAACCCTTTGGGAGCATCTTTATAATGCAGCATTGGCTTTAATGCCACCGGCTTGGCATGCTCCCGGGCTATATACAGTTCATTTTTCTTCTTGTCTTTGTAGATATATTGCGGGTACTGCTCTATTGACTGCTCGTTCAGCTCCAGCAGGTTGCCGTCTTTCTGCACCAGGTAAAGGGGGTATCTCTCCACTTCGTCCTCATAGTTGATGTGCACAACAATAATGGTGGTATTATCCCCTGCTACGTTATCCTTCAGCAGGAACCAGTGGCCTATGTGTTTTGAAGTGTATTTCTTGGTAGCGTCGCTGTACATGTTCATTGTTGTCAGCACAAAATCCCCACCCCAGCTCTTGCCATCCGGTGTAAGCTGGAGCCTGGTAATAGTGCTGTCACATGATACGCAAAGTGAAGTGTTCGTATAAGTACCGCCCACTGTGCTGGCAGTTGCAATTATTGCAGGATCAACCGTTTGGCCCTGCGCCGAAAAGAAAGAAAGGGACACAATAACTGCAGACAAAATAGACCTTATTACCATGGATGCGTATTTCGCCTAAAAATAGTCATTTTTTTTGATTGACATATATTATAGCCTTTTCATGGTCATATCTTTTGGGGCATCAATCTTATGCATATCCTTGCTCAGCGGCAGCAGGTCGCCATCCTTTTTCAGTTCGTAAAAGCTCACTTTCGCTGTATCATCAGCATCTAAGGCTATAACAATGATGCTGTGGTCCATAAGGTCGCCCTTGCCCGCTATCTGCCAGCTACCCTTCCTTTTATTGGGTTGGCCGGCATTTTTACCGTCCAGGTACTTGTCTATGATCATGTATTTACCGCCGTGGCACAGCGAATCGCACTGAAGGGTCAGCGAGCTTTCTATGCCGCTGCAGTCAGCGCACGGCAGCCTGCCAACGTATGTTCCGGGAAGGTCTAATAGTTTTTTTGCCACAGTAGGGGTAATTTCCTGCCCCGTGGCTATAAAGGCACTGGTAATAAACACGGATATTATAAACAGCCTTACCATAAGCGGTAGTTTTTATTGTTTCCGGAGTATGTGCTTTGATGCCGGCGGTATCTGATGCAGGCTCACATCCAGTTGTTGTAAGTTCCCGTCTTTAAGCCTCAAAAAATACAGCATCCTTTTATGATTGGCATCCAGCTCCACAACCGTAGCATTCTCGTCTTTAGCCGATCCTTTGAGTACGGTCCACTCGCCGGTGGTAACATTAGTGGTGGCCTTTTCAAACTGCGTAGCGCGGTAAAACTCGGTGAGTGTAAAAGTACCCATATCTGCATAGGGTTCGTGTTGCAGTGTCAGGCTCGTTGTTGCGGCATCATCGCCACCCACCGAGATATTCCCTTTGAATTTATCATTGAGCAATGTCCCCTTTTTCTGCTGTTGTGCTACCACCACAAGTGATAGCATAAGAATTAAGACTGTCAATACTTGTTTCCGCATATAGTAAAAATACTCATTACCTTATTAAAATGCAATGAATTAACACTTTATCTATCCCAAAACTGACGGAGATCAGTTTTGGTGGTTTATAAAATCCGTAAATTTGCACTTTCTCATTTAGCCGCCATAGCTCCTAAAGCGAAGGCGGTATAAAAACCAAGGAAGGTACACCATGCCAGTGCTACACAACCGCGTAAATAATGAGGAACTGAAGCAGCTCATGCTGGCCGAAACCGAGCCACGGACCACAGTTTCCTTTTACAAATACTTCCCGGTAGCGGACCCGGGCGCTTTTCGCAACAGCCTTTACATCGCTTTTAATGCCCTTAAGGTCTTCGGGCGTGTATACATAGCCCATGAGGGTATAAACGGGCAGGTAAGCGTTCCTGCAAGCAATTACGACGCCTTCAGAGACGCCTTGTATGCTGCACATCCCGATCTCAACGGTATCCGTCTGAATGTTGCCATGGAGGACGATGGAAAATCGTTCTGGGTGCTCCGTATGAAGGTGAGGCCTAAGATAGTAGCC
>CAIJNJ010000130.1 GCA_903821975.1 uncultured Bacteroidota bacterium | reverse complement strand
ATGAGTAAACTACTTACTTTAAAAATCTAAGTACATTATAAAATGGACACCAATTGATGTAATGAAATAAATCAAACCTTCCATCTACTTGTAATAGTTCAACATTTTATACATCTTAAAATAATCCTTTAAAAATAGTCATTTGGAATGGTATATGCAACCTTTATCCATCTTCTGATGGCAGTTTGGGTTTGGTGGTATATAGACGCAACAATCAAATTGCCCTAGTAGATTTAATCCAATTCTCTGCTGAGCTTAATCAAACAGAAAAGGATGATTTTAAAGAATCGGTAAAGGATTTGACAACTGAAACTCCGAGATCGCAATTAGCCATAACAAAATTCAAATTCTATTCTAATAAGGTTGGGATAGAGTTTGCCAAAGGATTGAAAGACTTAGTAGTAGGCGTGGCGACAGAGGTGGTTAAAAAAGCAATACTGGAACCATAATCTATGTCATCCTGCTGTCCTCTTTTGTGTTCCAAATAATTCAAGTTTATGTGCAAATTATGTGCAAATAAAAAAAGGGTTCCAGTCGTAAAACGCTGAAACCCTTGTCTTTCTTGGTGGGAGCACACGGGTTCGAACCGCGGACCATCTGCTTGTAAGGCATAAAATAGCTCCAAAACAAACAAATTAGATAAATGTTAAAAATAATAACAAAATAGTTGTCTGTAAAGCGTTTCATAACATAAATATAGTTGTTTATTTATTGATTTTATAGGTTTATTTATTAGCTTTGTGTCGGAATTGTGTCGTAGTTAGATATTTTTCCGACACAATTATTTTATTATGACAGCTACAACTACAATATTCATTGATAAATACCACCCAAAAGCAGGAGACAAATGTGCGGTATCATTAAGGGTGACATTTGAACGCAAAAAGAAGTATTACAGAACTGGAATTTCTCTGACCATCGGCGAATTTGAGAAGGTAATGGGAGAAAAGCCCAGAAAAGAGCTTAAAGAGCTTGCCTTAAAATTGCAAGCTTTTGAAAAAAAAGCAGCAGACATCATTAACAATATGCCAATTTTCACTTTCAAGTCGTTTGAAAAGAAATACTTCAACAATAAAGGAACAAAAGACAGCGTAGATGCCGCTTTTGATAACTACTCAAGCGAACTTAGAGGGAACGGGCAAATTGGTACAGCTGTTGCTTATGAATGTGCTAAAAATAGTATCAACAATTTTTTAGCTGGGGTTAAGTTTGCAGATGTTACAACTGATTTTTTAAATAGATATGAAAAGTGGATGCTTACTAATGGAAAGAGTGTGACAACAATTAGCATTTATTTGCGGGCATTAAGAACACTATTTAATAATGCCATAGCTGAAGGCTTATTGACAAATGAGCATTATCCTTTTGGAAAAAAGAAGTACGAAATACCTACTGGGAACAATATTAAAAAAGCACTCACTTTAAAAGACATTGGTGCAATTTACAATTACATGCCGGAATTTGGCAGCATGGCAGACAGGGCAAAAGACTACTGGATATTTATGTACTTGTGCAATGGAATGAATGTAAAGGACATGTGTTTACTTAAATACGAAAATGTAAAGGGCGAAGTATTGGAGTTTGAAAGAGCAAAGACAGCCCGGACAAAAAGGAATGTTGAACCGATACGGGTAACTATCACAGATGAAGTAAGCGACATTATAAAAAAATGGGGTAATGAGCGGATTAACGGTAAAACATTCATATTCCCTGTTTTAGAACCCGGGTTAACCCCTGAAAGAGAAAGGCAGCTAATACAGCAGCTTACCCAAGTTATTAACTGCCACATGAAAACCATTGCCACTGATTTGAATATTGTTAATGACGTCACCACATATGCAGCAAGACACAGTTTTGCAACAGTCCTACAACGAAGTGGTGTTGGAACTGAATTTATAAGTGAAGCATTAGGACATAGCAACGTAAAGACCACACAGAACTATTTAGCTGGTTTTGAGGATGAGAGCAAAAAGGAGACAATCAAAGCCTTAACAGCATTTAAAAAAAATAACCTACCAAATCAATAGTTCAATTTGTTCCAGCTTACAATTTAGTACAAATTCAATACCGTTACATTTAGAAATATTTCTTCATTGCAATACGAATTGGTGGCTAACTATTCTATGAACATTAAGATAATGAATAATCTTATTTACAGAATTATCCAAAGGTTCTCGGTCAGTATGCACATGTATCGACGGTGAAACAGGTCTTTCATAAGGGCTGCTTATGCCAGTGAAATCTTTGATCTTGCCGGCCTCTGCTAACTTATAAAGCCCTTTTTTATCTCTGGCTTTACATGTTTCGATGCCGGCATCCACAAATGTCTCTATAAAAGACTCTGCACCAATTATCTTCTTTGCCATTACCCTATCTTCTTCAAATGGAGAGATGAACGAAGCGATAATAATGGTACCGGCTTCATTGAATAGTTTACATATCTCTGCCACACGACGGATGTTCTCGCTTCTATCATCCTTAGAAAAAGTAAGGTCACTGTTGATACCTAATCGAGTGTTATCCCCATCTATCACATATGACCTCAACCCATTGCTGAAGAAATAATTATCCAGTTCTGCTGCAATTGTTGATTTACCTGATGCAGATAGCCCGGTTAGCCAAATTGTAAAGGATCTGTTCGAGTTCAATTCTTCTCTCTGTTGTCTGCTTATAGAGCTATTTTGCAAGAACAGATTTGAGGCATTATCCCGCTTTACCTGTGCCGCTTTATTAGACCTGGTCGGAATACCGAAACTGATCCTGTGCCATGCCCGTTCATGGAAAAAATAAAGTAACATTTTAGTGACAAGTTCCATACCCCCGATCTTCGCTCCAATATTGAGCTGACCTGAGATGAACCAGCCTAAAAGAACAGTATCTAACGAACCAACTATTCTCCACGAGACTGTCTTTAATAAGTGTCTCTTTACTGTAGGGTCTTTAATAAATATTCTTGCTATAATTTCTGTTAGCATAAAGGGCGTAGGTTTTTATTTTGCTGTAAAGTCGGTGTGAACCAATAATAAGGAGTAAAAGGAGTAATAAATTACACAATAGAATTAATTATAAATATAGCGATAAATATGAAAATTCAAATATTGCATATTCCATTTGTAGATGTGTTTTGTTGGATGCCAGATTGAAATATACTCTGACAGCATTTATAAACTAAAAGTTTATTTTGTGTTTATTGATTAAACTCAACAAAAATATAATTTGTAAATAAGAACATAACTTCTTAAATTCGTAATTCAATCATATAATTCAACCCTAAATCATACCTGTATGGCCACCGCAAAAAAAGCCGCTTCAAAGAAAGCCTCTAATCCCAAAGCAAAAAAGGTCGCAATAAAAAGTCCTGCTAAAAAGGCTGTAGTAAAAACCACGGCACTTGCATGGAATACCATTCACATTTTTGGTTACGGTGAGAGCCAAATCATAGGAAGTAAGGCCAATGGCATAGTTGCAAATGCTTCGCTGAAAGCACTTGCACCGCTATTTACAGCACTTACAAAGAAAGCGCAGAAAGGAACCAAGATAACTTTAGAAGCTACACACTCATTGCATATTTTCAACGGCTTATTCGTTGATTATCGTCCAAAGCCTATAAGCAAGAATAGCACGATACAGCGCATAGTGTGGGCTGATGTCGATACGAAAGCAATTACAAAATTGTCTGAAGAATTGAAGAACAAGATCACAAAAGAAAGAACAAAAAATGACTCAATTGCTGAATTGGTTGGAAATAGAATACAGGGTAGATCAAAAAGAACTACGATCAAAAAGATCGATACTCGTAAAATAAAATAATGTCATTGTCACTTTAAACCATTTTTATGCCAATTACTTCTTTCTATTTATTCTGTGACCCATCCAATAAGCAAACGTTAAGGGATAGCACATTGAATGGTGGTTATTCCGCCGGTACTATCAGCGCAAATAACTATACTGCCATCATAGGAGGTAATTCACATTCCAACTCCGGTGGATACTCCTCTATCTTTATGGGATCTGGCAATTCTATTCCTGGGGGCAGTTTTAATAGTATTGTGAATGGCGTTGGTAATACAGCTGCAGGTAATTATTCATTCATTGGGAACGGGAATGCTAATTATGCATGTGGGTTCGGCTCATTTGTAGGGAATGGTGTAATTAACTGCGCCACTGGATGTGTCGCAGTTGTTGCTGGAGGATATTATAACAATGCCTTTGCTGATTACTCATTTATTGGTGGAGGTGGAGGTTTTGGGACAGGCCCAATGGGAAATATCATAGATGCTACTTCAACCGGTAGTAGTATAGTAGGTGGAGAGTTAAATTCTATTTGTTCGAATGCGCGGGCTTCATTCATAGGTGGGGGCTCAGCGAACCGGGTCCGTTCTTCCTACTCTACGATCTCAGGAGGTGACTCAAATTATATTGCAAGCCATAGTCGTAACTCTATTATTGCAGGCGGTGCAAAAAATCATGCTCTTGCCAATTCTTCATCAATATTAGGAGGCGGAGGGACTTGGGCCTGTAACTCTTATTCTTCAGTGGGAGGAGGAGTACAGAACATTGCTGGAGGTTATGCGGCTATCGTTGGTGGTGGGAGTCATAATTATGCTAAAGGAGGATATTCTGTGGTTGCTGGTGGCGGTGGTTGCTGTGCTTCAGGTTCAGGGTACTCCTTGGGTAATACGGCTCAAGGCGGTCGCTCATTTATTGGAAGCGGGCAGCTTAACAATGCAATTGGTCCTATGTCTTTCATAGGCGGCGGTGGTGGTCGATACTATACACTTCCTTCTGGCCCGTTTGTTCCATTAGGTAATACCACCTCGGGCAGCTACTCCTTTATTGGCAACGGACAATTGAACGTTGCAGGTAATAATTTCTCTTCTATTGTTAACGGAGCCAACAATTCGGCGACGGGCTCTATATCTTTTATTGGCAGTGGACGCAGTAACTATGCTATAGGTACGCTTGCGTTTGTTGGTACTGGGCGTAACAACCACGCTATTGGCACTGGCTCTTTTATCGGTAGTGGTGGGTCCAATTATGTCACTGGCAATGTCTCCGCGATAGTCAATGGTGAGTATAACACAGTAGCTTCGGGTCATTCGTTCATTGGTAGCGGTGGCGGGTACTATGGAGGCCCCGCAGGCAATGCCATTAATCTTGGCTCAGATTATAGCGGTATCGTTGGCGGACAGTTGAATTCCATAGGCACGTATGCCAGCACTTATTTTGCTCCTTTTAGTTTCATTGGTGGTGGTGCTCAGAACTGTATCAATTCCGCAGCAGACAATGGCAAGTACGATGTCATAGCAGGGGGGTATTTCAATTTTATTGATTCAGGTTCTTTTTATTCATTTATTGGAGGAGGATATAATAATAACATCACAGGTACTTATCTCACCATCGCTGGTGGCAGTAACAATACCATATTTTCTACCGATGGCAGCACCATTAGCGGAGGTACAAATAACTATATTGGCGCAGATTCTCAGCGCACCGTCATTTCAGGAGGCTTCCATAATTGCATACGTTCCAACTCTAATTATGCTTTCATAGGTGGTGGTTCATACAACGAGATTGCTTTCACTCCGTCAGGTCCGGGAGCATCAAATACTGCTATTGTAGGAGGAGCAAATAATCGTATATGTGCAAGCTCAGTAAATAGTTTTATTGGTGGGGGATTTAACAACCTCATAAGTACAGGTTCTACATATTCTTCCATCCTTGGCGGTAGTGGGAATATAGTTGCCGCAGGATGCAGTAATGTACACATTGTAGGCAGCAATATCACTTCCCTACTTCCAAATACATTGCATGTCAATGGCATGTGGGCCAATGGAATTTCATATTGTCCTGGCGGTTTCGGGGTAATACCAAATCAATTTTATTGGGATAATTGTAACAATATTAATTTGGGTTGTTGCATCTTAATGATAGGATAGTTTTCAAATTAAGAAGATGAGAAAAATATTAATTATTATTATTTTTTTCCCAGTTATAGCAATCGCCCAAACCGGGTACATAATAACTGTTGCAGGTACAGGCACTTCGGGTTATAGTGGTGATGGAGGTCCTGCTACATCAGCTGCTGTAGGCAGCGGTTTAGAGGGTATTGTTTTTGATAATGTTGGTAATTATTATTTTACAATAGGTGGTACAAATGAGAAAATACGTAAAGTTACTTCCGGAGGAATCATTAATACAATCGCTGGTACAGGTACTGCTGGATATAACGGTGACAATATTCCAGCTACTTCTGCTCAATTAAATGCTCCGACGTTTATTATCTCAGATAAAAATAATAATATTTATTTTTCAGATGTTGTTAATAATAGAATCCGAAAAATAAATACCATAACTGGAATTATTACTACAATTGCTGGTAATGGCACATCTGGATATAGTGGAGACGGTGGACCTGCAACATCGTGTACTCTTAAAAATCCTTCGGGAATTTGTTTTGATAAGATTGGGAACTTATTGATTGCAGATGCTGGAAATTATAGAATACGACAAGTAGATACTAATGGCATTATCCATCCATATGCTGGGAATGGCAACAATATATTCAGTATTGATGGGGTTTTGGCTGATACTACAAGTTTGACAAATTTAAATGGTTTATGTATTGACACTGTAAATAACCTTTATATTTCTGAAGGCATCGAGGTATTTAAAATAAATCCATCGACTAAAATCATATACAAAATTGCAGGAAACGGCATTGTTGGAAATGCTGGTGATGGAGGTCCTGCTACATCTGCGTCTTTAGGTACGATACGGAGTGTTGCTATCAGTCAATCAGGTGAATTGTTTCTAAGTGACAAGACTGGACTTAGTGTGATTCGCAAAATTGATGTTGCTGGTATCATACATCATGTTGCTGGTACGGGTGTCGGCGGATTTAATGGAGATGGGATATTGGCTGATACTGCTCAATTATATCAACCGCGAGGAATAACCTTTGATTTATGCGGCAATTTATATTTAGCTGACAATGGTAACTATCGTATTCGAGAAGTTATGCAACCTGTTATTTTAACCACTCCCACCATTACTCTTTCCGGCATCACAAACACTACTGTAGGCACTATTGTCACCGTCACCGCCACAGTCACTAATGCCGGTAGTAGCTACAACATAGAGTGGTTCAACCACAGCATACAGTTCACTACCACCACAGTACCCTACGTCACCTATACCAAAGGAGCTGGCACAGATACTATCACAGCAAAAGTGGTCTCTACCGCCACCTATGGCTGCTACGATAGTACCACCTCTGCTGGGCATGTCATTACCGCAGACCCCACAGGCATCACCCGCTTTTCATCCACCACCATCACCATCTACCCCAACCCCGCAAATGATGTCATCCATATAGATGGGGTCATTACCAATGCGCACTATTCATTATCGACCATTGTTGGTGCTATTTTGCAGCAAGGTTTCCTGAGTAAAGGCAATAATAGCTTACCGATACGATCATTACCTGTAGGTATGTATTTGCTTGAAATAAACGGTAATGAAGGAGAGAGAACAATTACTAAGATCATAAAACAATAGAAGTAATTAATAACATGTGCCTGCTATGTAGCAGGCATTTTATTTTTAACCCTTAAAAAAATTAAATAATGAAGATCATCTTCCAAATCGATGGTGGGATCGGCAAAAGTATAGCGGCAACTGCCGTATGCAAAGCCATCAAAACACAATACCCTTCAGACCAGCTCATCGTCATCACCGGCTATCCCGAGGTCTTTCTCTGCAACAACAATGTGGACAAGGTTCTAAATTTTAATAACCTCAACTATTTCTATCAGGACAATATACAAGGACAGGAAGTTAAG
The DNA here is from genome assembly GCA_903821975.1 of uncultured Bacteroidota bacterium. Classification (GTDB taxonomy): domain Bacteria; phylum Bacteroidota; class Bacteroidia; order Chitinophagales; family Chitinophagaceae; genus Nemorincola. Next base: position 593 of record CAIJNJ010000130.1, on the reverse strand, counting down.
ATGATGCTACACAACCCCTACCTCGAAACAGATTTTATAAAGGAGAACGGTCACCTTATAAAAGTATGGTGCGAGATGTTCGATATTAAATACAATGGTGAACTTCCTGAATTGGTCATCAACAATAGGGAGCAAAATTTTTTCGGTAAGAACTTTGCGTCACAGAAGCCAATAATGGTTGTGCATACCAATGGAGGGGCCCAGAACCAGCAAAATAAATACTCCTGGACAAGAGATCTTCCCATTGCAACCGCTCAAAAAGTCGTCAATGCATTTTCCCAGGAATATAATGTTGTGCATATACGCCGCGAAGATCAACTGCCGCTTCAAAACACCACCCCCGTTCAAATGGAGTTCCGCGCGCTTGCCGTCCTTATTGGTATGAGCTCAAAAAGGCTCTTGATAGATAGCTTTGCGCAGCATACTGCTGCCTCCCTTGGCAAGCCGTCGGTGGTATGCTGGATAGGTAATACTCCTACGCAGTTCGGTTATGATATGCACACCAACATTATTGCTAATCAGCCAAGTATTAAACCTGAATTAAGATCTTCGGTTTACAGCCGTTACAACATCTCTGGACAGCCAACTGAGAT
>CAIJNJ010000129.1 GCA_903821975.1 uncultured Bacteroidota bacterium | reverse complement strand
CGAAGTTAAATTAAAAGTTTTTAGTTTTCAAGTGATAGGGGTTAATTTCTGTAATAGATACCTGCTCTTTCTTTTGTTTAAAGTCATCTGTTTGATGCGTTCTCTATCCCTAAGTATTGCATCGCCTCTGCGTATGCTAACGTCTAAGTACAGGTCGGTGACAGCGTTTTAATTTTGCGTAGCCACCCATCTGTGTGGCAGCAGCTCTTTGATTTGGTTAATGGGGAAGGTTGGTGTTCGCTCGAGGATATTTTTAAGCCAGGTAAAGGGATTGACACCATGCAGCTTGCAGGTGCCGAGCAGGCTGTAGAGCATTGCAGTTCTCTGAGCAGCTTCATGAGAGCCGCAGAACAGATAGTTTTTCCTGCCAATTGCTACCGGTCGTATGCTGTTTTCAACGGGGTTGTTGTCAATGTTGAGCATTCCGTTGGTTGTATAGAGGCATAGCCGTCCCCAACGCTCTATGCTATATGCCAGCGCTTTACCTATCGGGCTTTTGGGAAAGGTTTCTTTGTATTGCTCTTTCATCCATCTGCCCAACTCATCCAAAACAGGCATAGCTTCCGTGCAGCGTACTTCCTTACGCTGTTCATAGGTAAGTCCTTTTTCTTTGCACTGGCGCTCTATGGTATAGAGCTGCTGCATACGTACCAGCACATAGTCTGCGCGGGCTGCATCATTATCACGAGCTTCCACAAAATACCTGCGGGCATGGGCCATGCAATGAAGCAGGGTGACGCCATCCTTTTTATCAAAGGGTTCATAAACCTGATAACCATCTGTTTGCAGGTAGCCGTTAAAGTCTTTCAAAATGCCTTGCGGCCCTTGTTCTCCTCTGCCTTGCTGGTAATCGAACAGCACAAGCTTACCGGGACTGTTGTTGTATACCCAGAAGTATCCACGGTGTGTTTTCCCGCTTTTCTCCTTATCCAGCACTTTGATAGGTGTTTCGTCAGCATGCAGGTAGCTGCTTTGCAGCACCTCAGCTTTTAAGGCTTCGTAGAGCGGGGTTATCAGTTTGCAGGTGCCGCTTACCCAGTCGGTAATGGTGGAGTATGACAGCTTAACACCTGCTCTTTCAAAACGCTGCATCTGGCGATATAGTGGCAAGTGGTCGACATATTTATCGATCACCACCTGCGCCAGTAAACCGGGGCCGGCAATAGCTTTGTCTATGGGGCGAACAGGCATCGGAGCTATGGCAACCTTTGTGCTGCCATCCTCTTTGGCAGGTGTAATATACTTGGGGCGGACAAACTGGTTTACATACAGCTCGCCGGGAACATATTCAAGTTCTTCAGTAATTTCTTCACCTATTTTCTTCGCGCCTTCCGGGATGTGCGCAGGCTCTATTACTGTCTTTTCCCTGCGCAGGTGGTCAGGCAGTTTTGTGCGACCAGGATGAATAAATGGCTTTTGCTCTACAGTGGCACGGGTGTATTCTATTTTCTTTTCCGCTATTACAGAGCAGGCAGCCACTTCTTCAACGGCTATATCAAGTGTTAGCTGTGCGGGATTATTACCAGAAGAAACAAAGCGCTCATGCCTGCTGCCGAAGATCATCTTCTTTAGCTGATCAAGCTCATGACGCAAGGCGACATTGATTGCTTTTTGCTCATCATAAAGAGCCTTATAATCCAATGCTGGCGTGGCTTTCATACCACATCAAGATACGACTTGCAAGACCCCGTTCACAACTTTTTTTATGCACATTTGTCCTTAAAATGTGAATAACCCTTACGGTACTTTATCTCTTTGAGCGGGATACCTTTGAGCATAAACGATAGCTGGTCGGCGCTGATCTGCATGCTCTTTGCATCCAAGTCAAAAGCCGGAACTTCAAACGTGCCTTTCTCCAGTCTGCGATAGAAAATTGTGAAGCCGTTCTTCTCCCAGACAAGCAGTTTTAGATGAGTATGGTGCTTATTGATAAAGATAAATGCGTCTCCTTCGATCACCCGTTTGCCCAGCTCATTTTGGACCACGCCACATAGCGAGTCAAAGCTCCTGCGCATATCCGTCTCCTTGCGGTACAGGTGATACTTTAGCCGGTCATGAAGTGCAAGCAAGCTACTCATTGCTGAAGCTCTTTTAGGTAAGAGGCCGCAACCTGCTGATAAATCCTGATGCTGGTTACTTCTGCAAACAATACTGATTGCCTAGGCGTGGCAGAAGGATGTGTAATTTGCAGTTCAGCAAAACCGGGAGCTTTGTTGCTTTGTTCTACTGGCCCGCCATGCAAGCTGGCCTTCATTCTTCTTTGCCTCATCTGCCATTTGCGGAAAGCGCCTTCGCTGATATTGTGTAACTGGCAAAAATCTTTTACACTCACTCCGCTTTCTTTAAACTCGCCAAGAAAATATTGTTTCTGCTGCGTGCTATACCGCTTAACCGCTTTTGATGTGCATCGTTCCATTACTGATAATTTGCAGCAAAGCTAAGCCCATGCTGCACCTTACGCTATAGGCACTTGCCCGGAGGAATACT
>CAIJNJ010000128.1 GCA_903821975.1 uncultured Bacteroidota bacterium | reverse complement strand
GTTGCATATCGCCAAGCTTAACGATGATCTTCTCCGGTTCATTGGTCTTTGCAGGGAAATCGATGTTTATGTTCTTGTGATCAAAACCTGTAGCAATAACTGTAACAGCTATCTTCTCTTTCAGATTAGGGTCGTGGCCCATACCGAGGATAACATCACAATTGTCGCCCGCCTGCTGCTGTACATAAGCCTGTATAGCCTCAGCTTCGTCCATTGTATGTTCGAACTCGCCCGCAGCAGATGTGATATTGAGGAGCAACCATTTAGCGCCGCGAATATCGCTGTCATTCAACAACGGGGAGTTAAGTGCCTCTTCTACCGCCATCAATGCGCGGTTCTCACCGCTAGCTGCAGCACTACCGAGGATAGCAACCCCACCATTCTTCATTACCGTGCAAACGTCTGCAAAGTCAACGTTTATCTGGCCGGTAGTAGTGATCACATCAGTGATACATTTTGCAGCTGTAGAAAGTATATCATCAGCCTTTGCAAATGCCTGTGTGAATGGCAGGTTACCGAATTGCTGGCGCAGCTTATCATTTGATATGATCAGTATAGTATCGACATGCTCACGCATGCGGTCGATACCTTCCTGGGCCTGCTTCATACGCTTACGGCCCTCATAAGTGAAAGGCGTTGTAACGATACCTACAGTAAGTATACCGAGTTCGCGGCATATCTTGGCTACAACAGGAGCCCCACCGGTACCTGTTCCGCCACCCATACCTGCAGTAATGAATGCCATGCGGGTATTCACCTTCAGAATCTTGGAGATATCTTCAAGACTTTCTTCGCACGACTGCTTACCTATGTCAGGATTTGCACCCGCCCCGAGACCTTGTGTAAGATGTGGCCCGAGCTGTATCTTATTGGCAACCGGACTTAAAGCCAGCGCCTGTGAATCAGTATTGCATACGACAAAGTCAACCCCATCTAATCCGAGGCTGTGCATGTAATTGACGGCATTGCCACCGCCACCACCTACGCCTATCACTTTAAGTATAGACGATTGATTTTTTGGGATCTCAAAATGTATCATGTCCTTTTGTTTGTGGGTTAGTTAATAATTGTGAGTTGTGAATGTTTAAAATATAGTTGTGTTGCGAATTTTAGTTTATTTCCTGATCTTCTACGTCTTCGAACATCTTCATGAACTTGCCCTTGAGTCCGTCGAACAAACGTTTTACATTCTCATTGCGCTTGCGCATCTTCTGGCTTGCTCTTTCTACTTCTTCTTCATGTGTAGGTGCTGCCTGCATCTCTTCCTCGGTTTGCTGTGGCTGTTCTGCTTCCAGCATTTCCGCAACAGCAGGTTTCAACTCAGCTTCGGTAACGTGCATGTAGTTACCACCTTCGCCTGCAAAACGCATACGGCCGTTCTCGAAGTCGTGATAGCCGCGAAGTATAAGGCCGATACAGGTAGAATACATAGGGTTCATCAATGACTCCACATGCCCGCCAGCCAAATGCTCATTAGGATAACCGATACGTGCACCAAGACCTGTTACGAACTCGGTAAGCTGGGTGATGTGCTTTAACTGTGCACCACCACCTGTAAGGATAATGCCACCGTACAAACGCTTATCGAGGTCGATCTGCTTGAGGTGATACACTACATAGTCGAGTATCTCCTGCATACGCGCCTGTATGATATGTGCGAGGTTCTTTACAGATATCTCCTTTGGCGGTAATCCACGGAGACCGGGTATGGTTATGTAGGCGTTGCTGTTCGCTTCATCGGCAAGTGCAGTACCGAATTGTACTTTCATCTGTTCTGCCTGTGCACGCAGCACACCAAGCCCGTTGCGGATATCGTTAGTGATATTCACGCCTGCGTAAGGTATCACGGCAGTATGTTTCAGGATACCGTCATAGAATACGGCCATATCGGTAGTACCACCACCGATATCTACGATGGCAACACCTGCTTCCAGATCCTCATCATTCATCACCGCAGCGGCTGATGCCAATGGCTGGAGCACGAGGTCGCGAGTCACCAGTTTTGACTTATCTACGCAACGCTTGATGTTGCGTATGGCGTTGCGATCACCTGTAATGATATGGAAGTTGGCACCTATTTTCACTCCGCTCATACCTATCGGGTCCACTACATAAGCGGTGCTATCGACCGTAAAGTCCTGAGGAATAATGTCGATGATCTGATCACCGGCAGGTATATATGTTTTATACTGGTCACTGACCAACAGATCGATGTCGTCTTTGCAGATCTCGCTCTCTACATTCGTTCGCACCCTGTCGCCGCGGGTCTGAAGGCTCTTAATGTGTTGTCCGGCTATACCCACGTACACCTCTTTAATTTCGAGGTTAGGGTTCGAAAGGATGCACCTTTCGATAGCCTGTTCGATAGAGCGGATACATTTCTCGATATTCATGACCACGCCATGGCTCACACCTGCTGAGTCTGCGCGTCCATAGCCGAGTATCTCGACTTTACCGAACTCATTTTTTCTGCCTGCAATGGCTACAACTTTGGTTGTGCCGATGTCCAGGCCTACAATAATGGGTTGCTCATTTTTGCTCATATTGCTGCGTTTTAAAAATTATTATTAATGGGTCTTTTTATCAGGGTACACATATTTAGGTTTCGCCTGTTTTTTATTTTTGTCTTTGTTGATTTTTGCTTTCGTTTTTTGCTGGCTTTTCTTCGGCGCCACCTTTGCGGCACCCTTCTTCGCCTTTGAGGCAGTTGCTTTTGCTATTGGCTTTTGTCCTGGCTTTGCTTTTACAACCGGTTTTACAACCTGCTTTTTTACCAGCGCTTTTGCAAGCGGCATATGCGTTGTTTTAACCTCTGCTACATGTGCCGAATCCTTTGCATCATTTGCTGCCTCGGTTTCTACAATACTGTTTATCCAGTTCATTTTGTCTACCGCCTTGTCTATAGGGCCGGTATATGGCAATGATGGAGATGCAACTACCTGGCCATGAAACCGAAGGTCCAGTGTCTGGTATTTATCCCAGCCTATCCTGTTCAGCACATTTTTGTAAAACACAAACAGGTTATTGAATTTCTCTTTCATCCCTGATGCATCACCGAACAATATTTTATGGTCGCCCAGCACCGGCATCAATACAAATGTGCCACCCGTATCCACGATCACCTGCGATATCTGCGCGCTCCAGAAAGTATCCGCCTGTATCGTGTTCACCAGCGATACGATCTGCTGCCGTAATGCCCAACTTGCGCTGTCGTTTTTCAGCTCCGGCACATTGGTGACCACTGTTGTATAATATATATAGTTGGTTGACAAAGGCATTATGCTCAGTGTGCCATCCAGGTAATAACTCTTGCTGTCACTCTGGAATACCCTCGCCACCGGTATGCGCTGCGTCACATACATCTGTAATGTGCGATTGTTATCAATGAATACCTGCGCGTGCGCAACCCACGGATCCTGCATGATCACCTGCTCCATGCTGTGGATGTCCAGCTTTGAAATAGGCGTATGCATCACATCTATGTTACGACTGTTGATGGCAAGGTCCATGATCTCATTCTCTTCTATAAAATGATATTTCTTATCGTTCTTGAAATGCACAGCAATACTCGACAGCATCTTATTATCTTCTATTCTCGCGGCACCTACCATCGCAACCATACAGCAAGCGCTTACCACCACGGTAAGGAACACCTGCAGTATTTTACGGATCGATATGTTGCGCTTCATTTTCATTTTGCCAGCAGTATATCTTTAATTGGTGCCACTAATTTGTCTATATCGCCGGCACCTGCTGTTATCAGCATGTCCAGCGGCGCCACACGCACATAATCAAGAAACCCCTCTTTCGATAATATCGTATGTGCAGGGTTGGTCATTTTATCTGCAATGGTCTTTGAGGTTATTCCTTCCATTGGTAATTCTCTTGCAGGGTATATGTCCAACAGTATCACTTCATCCGCCATATCCAGGCTATTTGCAAAGCCATCTGCCAGGTCGCGCGTGCGGCTGAACAGGTGCGGCTGGAAACACACTACATTTCTCCTGTTGGGAAACAGATGCTTCGCGCTCCTTATCAGCGCAGACAACTCTTCAGGATGGTGTGCATAATCATCTATATATACCATCTTGTCCGTCTTCACTACATACTCAAAGCGCCTTTTCACTCCTCTGAAGCCCGCAAGTTTTTGTTTTACGAGCTCCCCATCTATACCCACAAGCTGCGTTACCGCGATGGCTGCCACAGCATTCTCCACATTGTGCATACCGCCTACCTGCAGGTGCACCTTCTCAATCTCCCAATCCTTACCTTTTATGTTGAATACATACCCGCCATCCTTCTGCATGATGTCGTAAGCAAATGCATCAGCGGCGTCGTTCTGCAGGCTGTAGGTCAGCGTATTTGTTGCTTTAAGTTCATTCTGCCGGTGCAGGCCATGCTTTACAAGCAGTGTGCCGCCTGGTTTTATGTTCTTTGTGTATTGGATAAAAGCCGCTTCAAGTTCTTCTACTGTACCATATATATCCAGGTGGTCAGCATCTATGGATGTGAGCACCGCAATGTCAGGGCGCAATTTCAGGAAGCTGCGGTCATATTCATCAGCCTCTACTACAGCAGTATCATTTTTGCTGCTCCAGTAGTTGCGCTCATAGTTCACAGATATTCCTCCCAAAAATGCATTACAGCCATAACTGGTTTCGCGCAGCAGGTAAGCGATCATCGTAGAGATCGTCGTTTTGCCATGTGTGCCGGCAACGGTTATCGCATGCATCGCTTCCGTGATCCACTGCAGTACATCACTGCGTTTATAAACAGGATAGTTGTTATCCCTGTACCAGTTAAGCTCTTTATGATCTTTGGGAATAGCAGGCGTATAGACCACTAATTGTGTGTCTTTGTCCAGCAGCATTACATCATCTGTATAATGTATCCCCATTCCTTCTTTTCCTAATTGTATGGTAAGCTCAGTTTCTGTTTTGTCGTAACCGGTTACAACCGTTCCCTGCTCACGGAAAAAACGTGCGAGTGCGCTCATGCCTATGCCGCCAATGCCTATAAAATACACCCTGTTTATTTCCCTTACGTTCATACCTTTTAACCCTTTAACCCTTTAACCTTTTAACTCTTTAACCTTTTAACCTACCTATCTCTATCACTTTATTCGCGATGCGCTCATCAGCATCCTTTATTGCCATTGCCTTCAGGTTGCCCGACAGTGTTTGCTGCATATTACTGTCGTGCAATACTGTTTTTAACTTGTTTATCAATTCTGTTTTTGCATCGTGGTCTTTAACAAGCAAAGCGGCATTCCTGTTTACCAGCGCCATTGCATTGCTTGTCTGATGATCCTCGGCCGCATGCGGATACGGTACGAATATTACCGGCTTACCCACTATGCACAATTCCGCTATTGCCAGCGCACCCGCTCTTGATAGCACTATATCCGCAGCTGCATAACCACGATCCATCTCCTTTATAAAGTCAAATACCCTTACCCTGCTGCCGTATGCTTTTGCACGTTTCTCTGCATGATGATGGTAATGCTTGCCTGTCTGCCATATTACCTGCACATCTTCTTTCATCAGCTCATCAAGACCTGCATCAATACTTTCATTTATTGATTTTGCACCAAGGCTGCCACCAACCACCAGTATTGTCTTTAGATCACTATTCAAACCAAAATATGCCAGCCCTTCTTCCCTGGTTTTCCTGTTATCCGAAATACTCTTCCGCACCGGATTACCCGTAATGATTATTTTATCCTTGGAAAAAAATTGCTCCATGTGCTCATAAGCCACACATATCGCCTTTGCACGCCTGCCTAGTATTTTATTGCTCTTGCCGGCAAAGGAATTCTGCTCCTGTATCAGCGTCGGGATATTCATGCCCTGGCCTGCATTTAAAACCGGGAAGCTGGCGTATCCCCCTACGCCAACTATAACTCCCGGTTTAAACTGCCTTATGATACTTCGTGCCTGCATCCTGCTCTTTAATAATTTATACGGCAATGAAATATTTTTAAT
>CAIJNJ010000127.1 GCA_903821975.1 uncultured Bacteroidota bacterium | reverse complement strand
CACAGTATAAACTTCATGATCCAAATAGTCCAACTTCAATCTTTTGGGAAGATTCTCCTCAAGCAACAGCTTCATATAATTGCAGAAAATTTTTCGCGCTAGTGATTTTATTAGCAATTTCTAATAGTGCTATTGCCTGTTCTCTTGAAACAGTTGGGAAATCATCTAAAAATTCCTCAATAGAAACACCAGCTTCTAAATGATCAAATAAAGATTCTACCGGGACCCTTGTACCAGTGAAAACCGGTTGGCCACCTAATATTTCCTTATCAGCATGAATGATGTTTTGGATGTTCATGATAATAAAGTTACAAAAAAACCAGTAATAACAACAAAACTACTCCCATCCGTTCTTCGCCATTAACTCCTCTGCCCTTGCAATATCCTCCGGAGTATCTATCTCCACACCCATGTATCGGGTTATAGCAATCTTAACCAACACACCATACTCCAGGAAACGCAGGCATTCTATTTTTTCGGCAGCTTCAAGCGGTGTTACGGGCCAGTTTGTAAAATTTACCAGTGCCTGTTTACGAAATGCATAGACACCAATATGTTCATAATACGGTATATCCATTTCCAAATCTCTCGGATAAGGCACTACACTGCGCGAGAAAAACAAAGCATCATTATTTAGTGCCAGAGCAACCTTCACGGAATTGGGGTCCTTGATCAGTGCGGGGTCCGTGAGTCGCTGCGCAAGTGATGCCACCTGCACTTTACTTCCTTCTTCCCCTATAAATAATTCAAGTAATTGGCAGAGCGGCTCTTTCTGTACAAATGGTTCATCGCCCTGGATGTTCACAAACACATCAGCATCCATACCGTGCGCCACTTCTGCTATTCTGTCTGTGCCGCTTTCATAGACACCTTTACTTTTTATCGCTTTTCCGCCATGGTTTATTACTTCATTAAGTATCTCTTCGCTGTCTGTCACTACGATCACTTCATTAAACAGCCTGGTGTTTATTGCGGCCTCATAAGTGCGCCGGATAACAGTCTTTCCTTTTAATGAAGCAAGCAGCTTTCGGGGGAAACGTGTAGCAGCAAGTCGGGCAGGTATAAGGGCTATGACTTTCATCTCACTTATTTTTAGCAATACCTAAAAATAAGAATACCCATCCAAGAATGAACATCAGCCCGCCAATTGGGGTAATGATGCCTACCGGCCCAAGACTGATACCACTGATGCTCAACAAAGACATGGCATACAAAGAGCCGCTGAAAAGGAGAATACCAATAATAAAAAATGTGCCTGCCAGTTTTACTTGTTTAACAGGAAACGTAGAAAAAATAACCCCTGTAAGCAGCAAAGCAAAACTATGATAGAACTGATACTGTACCCCCGTTTGAAAAACAGCTAACTGGTCAGGAGCCAGCTTAGCTTTGAGTGCATGTGCGCCAAAAGCGCCAAATATTACCGCCAGCCCGGCGAATAATGCACCGGCTTTCAAAGCAGGTTTATGCATGAGAGATGATTTTGGCAAAGGTACTCAGTGAAATGTCTTTTGATTGTAAAATATGATGCGCCTGTTCATATAGCTTCTTTCGTTTGTTCAGTAGATCCTGCAGATAAACAGCCAGGTCGCCCCTGTTATTCAATAAAGGTCTTACTTCATTGCTCTTTTGCAAATTATTCAGCAGCCACGCGATATCCGCTTCAAGGTATATGACAACACCAGCGGCTTTCATCAGGTCCATATTGTCATTGTAAGATGAAGTGCCACCGCCACATGCCACTATAGTAGTTGCAGTTGCTTTATGAATGATCTTCTTCAGGTACTTTTGTTCCCGCTCACGAAAGCCCTGCTCTCCATACATGGCAAACAGCGCAGAAATACTTGCCTGCTCCTGCTCTGCAATATATACATCAAGGTCAATGAATGGTAGTTTATACTCTTTTGCAATTTTACTGCCCCAGTGTGTCTTGCCCACCGCCGGCATCCCCACAAGGAATATGTTCCTTATTGGATTTGAGGATGTGGAATTGGGACTATTATCCATAATCTTATAGGTTCATTTTACTTACGACTTATAAACTTCCATATCATCAGCATTCCCATCGATACAGCCATATCTTTATTCCTTGCCCTGTCATACGGGAACCAGAATTTCTTTGTCTTTACCGAATCTTTATCAGCGACAGCCATCCAAATAGTGCCTACCTCGACCCGGTCGGCAGTTGCAGCAGGCCCTAATAGCCCAGTGATCGCAAAGGCATAGTCTACATCCAACACTTTTAGCGCACCTCTTGCCATCTCTACCACCACAGTTTCACTAACAGCACCCTCTTGTGCCAGCATATCCGCTGTCACGCCCAGCAGGCTTTGTTTTATTTCTTCTGCATAGCAAACTATACTGCCTTTAAAATAATCACTGGCACCAGCCACCTGCGTAATAAGATGGCCCACATAACCGCCAGTGCAACTTTCAGCAAGCCCAAGCGTCTTACCATTTGCAGCAAACCACCTGCCCAATACATGCTCCAGTGGTATGTCTTCCATGGCTATTACTATTTCACTCAGTCGCTCTGCCAACTGTCTTTGCCACTTATCTAACTCTGATCCTAATACTTCCGCATTTGCGGCTCTTCCTGTCAGCCGCAGCTTCACCATACCGGCGCCGGGCAAGTACGCCAGCCTGATGTGTGCCGGCAATGACTCTTCTATGTCTTTTATTTTCTCAGCAATAAAGCTCTCCCCTTCTCCAGCCGTTATCACAGACCTATGCAGCAATGCGTCACTAAAAAACTGTTTTCGAAAACGTGGCAATACCTCGTCTTCCATTATCGACACCATCTCAAACGGCACACCAGGCAAGGCAATGACCACTTTCCCGTTTTTATCAAACCACATTCCCGGTGCACTGCCCATCTTATTGAATAGCACAGTACATATATCCGGCACCTCCGCTTGTTTCAGGTTACGCTCCAGGAATGGCCGGTTGCGTTTCATCATCATTGCTTTCACATGTTCCAGCACTTGCTCACTGACCACCATTTTACCGCCGAAATATTCGCACAGTAATGGCTTGGTAATATCATCAGCGGTTGGCCCCAGCCCCCCGGTTATTATAACAATAGTTGCATTAGCAATCTCTTCGTTCAGCGCTTTTACTATCGCCACTTTGTCATCGCCTACAGCTACACGGCGTAGTACATCTATGCCCAGTTCATTCAGATGCTGAGCTATCCATGCCGAGTTTGTATCGATGGTCTGCCCAATCAATAGTTCATCCCCTATGGTTATGATCGATGCTGCTATATTGCTCATGAATCCTGCTTAAAAAACGGCGCTAACCGCGTGTATAATTCCTGCGGCATATTGGTCTTCTTCTTTTCTTTGGGGGCGTAGAATACCAGCGTGGTAACACCTTTGTTCAGTAGCATTCCTTCTTCATTGTATAACTCTGAGTGGAATTGTATCTTTGATGTTTCCGGCAATTCCTTCAATAAAGTCTTTACTGTTATCAGGTCATCATACAGTGCCGGCCTGAAGTAATGTGTATGCAACTCCGCCACCGGCATCATGATCCCCATTTCCTCCAATTGGCGGTAGGTAAATCCTAACTGCCGTATAGCCTCAGCTCGGCCCACCTCATAATACAATGCATAATTACCATAATAGAGGTATCCCATCTGATCTGTCTCCCCGTATCTTACCCTTATTTGTGTTGTAGCAGTGAACATCTTTGCAAATTCAATAGTAAAAAATCCAAACCATCATTATGATGGCTTTACCCTTTCCGCTTCTTTTATTGCGTATACACTCGTTGCCTGTGTGAGACAGGTAACCATGAGATCATTGACACACACATGTGGCGGCAATGAAGCGCAATACCATGCTATATCTGCAATATCTGTTGCCTGCAATGCGTTGATGCCGGTATACATATTCTTAGCACGTTCCTCATCTCCATGAAAGCGCACAAGCGAAAACTCAGTTTCGGCCATGCCGGGGTTAATGGCTGTTACTTTTATGCCGTACGGCAGCAGGTCTATGCGCATAGCCTGGTTAAGTGCATCTACCGCGTATTTTGTAGCACAGTAAACATTGCCGTTCTTATAAACCATTTTACCGGCTGTAGAGCCTATATTTATTATATGCCCACGCGCACGTTCACGCATCATCGGTGCTATTTGCCGCGTTACATACAGTAGCCCTTTCAGGTTGGTGTCTATCATTGCTTCCCAGTCGTCTATATCTCCTTCATCAATTGGAGCCATACCGGATGCAAGCCCTGCATTGTTCACGAGTATGTCTATGTATGGTACCTGTGTTTTCAGCTTACCTATTGCATCTTCCACCTCTGATCTGTTACGCACATCAAAAGCAAGCGCGATCACTTTTACACCATATTGTTTTTCAAGTTCGGCTTTCAATTCAGCCAGCCTTTCTTCACGGCGCCCGGTTATACATACGGTATAGCCTTCTTTCGCAAAACGTTGTGCTATTGCCTTACCAAAACCGGATGTGGCACCCGTAATAAGAATTGTTTTATCCATATTGATCTGTATTCTGTGTAAAGATAATACGCCTGAATAACACTTTATTAAAAACAAAAAACGGGCACTATTACTAATGCCCGTTTTTATATGTTTGTTACTTTAATTATCATACATGCACTTCTTTCCGCACATTTTTCTTGTCCAGGTATGTTTCCCAACTTTCTAAGACACCACCTTTCAATACCCTGGGAAATTTACTCATAGCGCCTTCCTTCCCCTGTGACCGCAAGTAATCTATAAATACACTTCCCGGCAATATTTCTACAAATATTTCGCGGAGTGCTGATGTACGCTCAACTTCATAATCGTCGTTCAGTTCGCAAAGGGTCTCGTCAAGGAGTGCCTTTACCTTTTCCGCATCCACGTTTTCGTTATCGCAGCCTATGTACCACTGATGTGCAAATAAGCCATCATGTTTTAACCCGGCAACAGCAAATTCACGTATTGTAATGCCCATCTTTTTAGACACTGTCTCTATCGCTTTGTTCATATTATCTATCGACATATGCTCCCCGCAAAGGCTTAAAAACTGTTTTGTGCGGCCTACTATTGCTATTTCATGCTCTGCAGCATTTGTAAACCTCACAACATCTCCTATCAGGTATCTCCAAGCGCCGGAACAAGTACTAAGCACCACTGCATACTCCACGCCTTCCTGCACTTCATTGACCGTATAGATTTCCGGGTTCGGCTTAGGGTCGCCTTCTTCATCGAAATTGTTTTCGGTAAATGGTATGAACTCAAAAAATATTCCGGCATTGAGTACCAGTTTTATTCCTGCATTTGGCCTTGCCTGGAACCCAAAGGAGCCTTCAGACGCCATGTAGGTCTCTATATAGGTGATCTGCTGCTTGCCCCATACTTTTTTAAAGCTTTCCTTATAAGGCTCTATAGACACGCCTCCGTGAATATATACGCTCAGGTTAGGCCATATATCGTGGATATTCTTTACACCATAATGTTTTATCACGCGCTCCAGCACTATCTGCACCCATGCCGGCACACCACATATGATACCCACATCCCACTGGTCCGCTTTTTCTACGATCAGTTTTATGCGGTCTTCCCATTTATGCCGTTTCGATAGCCGCTGGCCTTGCTTATACAGTAATGATGATACCCACCGTGGCATATTCTTGGCGCTGATACCACTCATATCACCTTCATAATACTCCCCTTTTTCAAATAAAGAAGTAGTACCGCCCAGCATCAGTATCCCTTTTTCAAACGCTACAGGCCGTATCTTAAAATTGGCCATGCTGTATAGCTGTTTGAAACCTACTTTTTTTATGGACTTGATCATATCCTGCGTCACAGGGATATGTTTACTTGCAGACTCAGACGTGCCGGAACTAAGTGCAAAATATTTCACTTTCCCCGGCCATGTCACATTCTCCTCCCCTTCCTGGCAGCGATACCACCACTTGGAATGAATATCTGTATAAGTATGTACCGGCACCCTTTCGCGGAAAGCCTTT
>CAIJNJ010000126.1 GCA_903821975.1 uncultured Bacteroidota bacterium | reverse complement strand
GAACCTGATGGTTCCTAACAGATTGGTTCTACACTTGTGTGATATGATGGGTTGGCATGTTGTAAATGAGATTATCTGGCAGAAAACAAATCCCATGCCTGTTGTTTCAGACAGGTAATAGACATTTTCATTGGGTGCGCCGCCGCGTATAATAAGGTCATTGCGGTAACCACCCACAGAGCCGGATGTGCCACCTACACCCGGAAAAGCCTGTATCACTCGTGAAATATCAAAGTTGCCGCCGGGATTACTTTTTATCTCCTGTGCCGAAAGGTTGAGTAGTGATAAAGGTGTTTCCGGGCTATGCGCATAAGGGTTCTTTTTTACCACCACTTCAGATAGCATAGTAGATGCAGCGCCTTCCAGTTCCACATCCAGCAATTGCTCATTGCCCGACGATACGACTACGTTGTAAAGCACTTTGGTTTCGTAACCCAGCGCCTGCACCTTTACATTGTATGAACGGGCAGGTATCTCCCTTATCGCAAATTTGCCATCCGTATCAGCCACTGCGCCCAGGCCTGTGCCATCTATGCTTATGGTAGCGCCTATCACCGGCTGCCCTGTCTTCTTATCTTTTACCGTACCGCTTACTATACCGGTTTGTGCATAAGAAATAGATACCTGTATACATAAAATGCAAAAACAAAAAAAACTCTTCATATTCAAAACCTTCTTTCTATTTAGTGTAGTTTATCTTTACGATTATATCATTTTCCCGGTTAATGATGTCCCAGGGAGCATTGTAGCCCAAGTAGTTGTAGCTGCCCACTCCTTCATATCCTTTTTTATGCAGCAGTTGCTTCAGTTCTTCTTCCTTCCTCTTTATTTTGCTTTCGCCCGCAAAACCGCCAAACGGCAACGCCGCATAATACCCCTCATCGGAGTAGTGCAGCTTTATGCTTGTGTCATTGGGGTCGGGTAAGTCGGCCATTTTATAGCCTGATGGCAGCACGAAACTCATTTTGTTGGTCTCGGTGTCCCGCGCCATGTACACGGGTGCGGTCATGGCAATTTTCTTTTCCGTTTTGTTTCCGCCAAAGATGTAGCCGGCCAGTGTCCTGAAATTCTGGTTGGCACCCCGCTCTTCGCCCTGCCGCGGTTTCGATACTGTTGCCATTATCGCCTTAGGATAAAAGCGTATCTCAAAACCATCTTCTATTTTTACTAAATCGTAGGGCTGCCGTTCTACCTTCCTGTTTGCTGCGTAAGACATGTAAAAAAATAATGTAAAAAAAAGTATAACTACAATTGTAATGATTGACATGATTTTCATAAATATATAATTAATTGGAGGATTTTAGCTATTTCCATCGCCATTTTACTTGGGGTTGCCGGCTAAAATATAATTGCTCATTTTTTGTTCATTTAATTACTATTAAAAATGAACAAAAGTACATCATTAAACCTTTCCAAAAACAAAATAAATGACTTTTTAGACATAAAGATTAATGATATAAAGATAGATAAATCAAATGATACAAATGAAAATCAAGCCTATACTGAATTCTAACTGACAATAAGAGCAGAAATTTGGAGGAAATAATTTTGTTTAAGATTTTTATGTTTTTTCTAAACAAAATATAAATACCTTTGTCTCCGAAAGTATTTTATGAACAAAACAGCTGTATACCGAAAAGAGCATTTTAACTCCGCTCACAGACTGCACAATCCATTATTGAGCGAGGCGGAAAATATCGCTTTGTATGGTAAGTGCAACAACCCCTACTATCATGGGCATAATTACGAATTAGTAGTCAAGGTAACTGGTATGGTAGACGAAATAAGTGGTTATGTTATAGATACTAAAATGTTAAGCAATCTGATACGAGAATATGTAATAGAAATATTTGACCACAAGAATCTAAATCTGGACACAGAAGCATTTAAAATGCTAAATCCAACTACAGAAAATATTGCCCGTGTTATTTATGACATTTTACGAGAAAAAATAAATCAGCAATTTGAACTTAAAATTTTTCTTTATGAAACAGAACGAAACTATGTTGAATACCCCGCATAACTTTAAAAGTATTTACGTCGATGAAACAGATATCGATCTTGCCGGAGATGACCATCTGTTCACTGGAATTGAAACACCAATTCGCGCAGATGCTTTTGAATTGTCAGATTCAGAGAAAATACATAATATAGAACATCATTTCAGGGAAATAATGCATATGCTTGGATTAGACCTCTCAGATGATAGTCTAAGGGGTACTCCGCTCAGAGTTGCAAAAATGTATGTGAAGGAAATTTTTTCTGGCCTGAACCCTTCAAATAAGCCCAAAATAGCATTGTTTGAAAACAAGTATAATTACAACCAAATGCTTGTTGAGAAAGACATAACGCTATTCAGCAATTGCGAACACCACTTTGTGCCTATTTATGGGAAGGCTCACATAGGTTACATATCAAATGTTAATATTTTCGGCCTCTCAAAATTAAACCGTATCGTTCAATATTACTCAAAAAGACCGCAGGTTCAGGAAAGATTAACGATTCAGATCGGGCGGGAACTACAGGAAATATTAGGGACTAAAGATGTAGCCGTTATAATCGATGCCAAACACATGTGTGTCTCCACCAGGGGAATAAATGATACAAATTCGGCTACGGTTACTTCTTTTTATGATGGTAAATTTTTAGAAGAGCATACAAAAAGTGAATTTAATAAATATATAAACCTATAAAATGAGTTCCAAATTATACAAAGATCAAGAAGTAAGATCTTCCGCCGCATGGAATGATGTAATATTGACTATCTTATTATAGAAAATCAAAATGCAATAGAGCATAATATTATTTTAAAACCAATTAAAAGAAAATATATGAACAAGAAACTAAAGATAGCTGATGTATTGATAATCCTGTCAGCAATTTTATCGCTTATTTTTTCCGAAACGCTTTGGTTCAAAGGAGAACACGAATCGGGTATTTTCATCGGACTTTGGGTTCCATCCATTCTGTGTTTCGGCATTTATCTTAAACTTCTAAACAAAACTAAAAATGATTAATATTATACCGTATTTTGCAGCATTTATCACATTATTATTTGGTACTGGTTTTGTTCTTGCTATTCGGGAATTAAACAATGAAAAGTCCTGATATGCATCTTGCTTACATAAACGATTACAGAGCAATTAAACTAAATACAATATGGAGACTTACCAAATAGATCAGCTGGAACAAATGACAGGGATTAAGGCTCATACGATTAGAATTTGGGAGAAAAGGTATGGAATTATATGCCCAGACCGCACAAGCACTAACAGACGTAGTTATAGCGAAAGCCAGGTTAGAAAACTATTGAATGTAAGCACATTGCTGGCACGTGGACAAAAAATATCAAAAATTGCAAGCCTTACAGATGATGAATTGAACAGCCTGATTGATAACCAGGATAATACAGACATCAAAGACAGTGTCTGCGCAGGGTACATTAATGACCTAATAAAATCAATGCTTGATTTTAATGAACCCGGTTTTGAAAAAATTTTCTCTGCTGCAACAACAAGGCTAGGCTTTTATGATGCGATGGTCAGTGTGATATATCCATTTCTCAGTAAGGTCGGAATACTATGGAACATAAGTAAAACAGCGCCAATACAGGAACATTTTGCGTCCTGCATTATAAAGCGAAAGTTGATGTCAGCTATAGACGGGTTATTACCACCTACAAAAAAGACTAAAAAATATTTACTCTTTCTCCCCCCAGATGAATGGCATGAAATAGGACTACTCTTTGCAAACTACATAATTCGTTCAAAAGGTTTTGAAACAATATACTTAGGACAAAATGTCCCTATTGAAAATATTGAAAGTATTGTGGGTGCTATACACCCTAAATATATTTTAACATTTTATATAAATCCAAGGCCATTAGAAGAAGTGCAGCAAACATTAAATAGATTATCAAAGACAAATGAAAATATCACGTTGTTTGTAGCTGGAAATTCATTGCTATTCCCCGAAAACAAATATGATTTTAAAAACACTTTTTTTTTAACAGGAGCAAGCAGCTTAATTAAATTTCTTGAATAGCGTTTCTCAAAATCAGTCTATCCATTTCAAAGTATATGAGTAAGATTGCAATAATTGGTGGTGGTTTTTCAGGATTGTCGGCTGCATGCTTTATAGCAAAGCAAGGCCATGAGGTTACTTTATGCGAAAAAAATGAATCATTAGGTGGGAGGGCACGGTTTTTCAGTGAGCTGGGATTTATGTTTGACATGGGGCCAAGCTGGTACTGGATGCCTGATATCTTTGAAGATTTCTTTGCTCAATTTGGTAAAAAGTCATGCGATTATTACAAACTCGTTCAGTTAGACCCCGGGTTTCAGGTAATTTATGGCAAGGATGATGTTTTGCAGATACCCGCCCGTATTGATGATATTTATGAGGTCTTTGAAAATATTGAAAAAGGTAGTGCCGCTCAACTGGAAAAATTCCTTGCCGAAGGAGCTTTCAAGTATAAGGTGGGCATGCAGCACCTGGTCTACAAACCTTCTTTTTCATGGCTGGAATTTGCAGAAAAAGAAGTGATAACCGGCGCTGTTAAATTGCACATGTTTCAATCGGTTAGTGACTATGTCCGCAAGTTCTTCAAAGATGAGCGGTTAGTCATGTTGATGGAGTTTCCTGTATTATTTTTAGGGGCAATGGCGCAGCAGATACCTGCACTTTATAGTCTTATGAATTATGCCGCACTCTCATTGGGCACCTGGTACCCAATAGGCGGCATGGCCGAAATACCCAAAGCTATGGAAGACATAGCAGCATCCTATGGCGTCAGGTTCATGACTGGTTGCGAAATCAGTAAAATAAATATCGGCACGAAAAAGGCAATCAGTATTTCTTCAAAAATAGGTGAATTCAGAACAGATGGAGTGATTGCTACAGGCGATTATCATCATACAGAGCAGCACTTACTTGAGGAGCAATACCGGAATTACGATGAAGCATATTGGGATAAGAGAACATTAGCGCCTTCTTGCCTGAT
Organism: uncultured Bacteroidota bacterium; assembly: GCA_903821975.1. Lineage (GTDB taxonomy): Bacteria > Bacteroidota > Bacteroidia > Chitinophagales > Chitinophagaceae > Nemorincola. The sequence continues at coordinate 1,838 of CAIJNJ010000126.1, read as the reverse complement.
TTTTTATATCGGAGTAAATAAAAAAATAAAGAAGCTCATTCACCATAACCTGTTTTTTGATGCATCATTTGAAAACCATGCCAGGGAGATTTATAAAGAACCTAAGTGGCCGGATGATCCATTGTTTTATGCCTGTTGCCCGTCAAAGACAGATATGTCAGTAGCTCCAGAGGGAATGGAAAATCTATTTCTGCTGGTGCCAGTTGCAACAGGGCTTGAGGATAACGAAGCAATGAGAGAAAAGTATTTTGGAATAATCATTAGGAGACTGGAAGGCTTTTGTGGTGAAGACATTCTGAATCACATTATTTTCAAAAGAAGCTACTGCATCAAGGATTTTGCAAAAGACTATCATGCTTATAAGGGTAATGCCTATGGGCTGGCAAACACGCTGCGACAAACAGCGGTACTGAAACCGACTTTAAGGAATAAAAAAATAAAAAATCTTTTTTACGCAGGCCAACTTACTGTACCGGGGCCAGGTGTGCCACCCGCGCTCATATCTGGTCAGTTGGCTGCGGGCCAATTGCTGAATTATTTAAACACTAAACAATGAAACAGTTATTCGACGATGTTTCTTATGCCTGTAGCAAGCTGACAACCAAAGCTTACAGTACCAGTTTTTCGCTAGGCATCAGGTTTTTGGGCAAGAAGCTGCATGACCCTATTTATGCTATATATGGCTTTGTGCGCTTTGCTGATGAAATTGTGGATACATTCCATGACTATAATAAGAAAGAATTACTGGAAGAATTCAGGAACGAAACCCGGATGGCTATTGAACGTAAAATAAGCATTAACCCAATACTTAATAGTTTCCAATTTGTTGTAAACAATTATGGCATTACTGAAGATCTTATTAAACGTTTTTTTGAAAGCATGGAATCCGATCTGAATGTAACGGAGCATTCAAGAGCATCTTATGAACAATACATTTTAGGGTCTGCTGAGGTAGTGGGCCTCATGTGCCTTAGAGTATTTACCGAAAGCAATGACGAACTTTACAATGAATTAAAACCGGCTGCTATGAAGCTCGGCAGCGCTTTCCAGAAAGTGAATTTTCTAAGGGATATCAATGCTGATTACAAAATACTGGGAAGGACCTACTTTCCGGGCGTAAATTTCGACAGGTTTTCATCCCGGGAAAAGGAACAGATACAGGATGATATTGAAAATGATTTTGTGCAAGCACTTACCGGAATAAAAAAACTTCCTCCCAATGCCCGCAGAGGCGTTTATCTTGCCTACTACTACTATCGGAAATTATTTTTAAAGATCAAAAAAATACCGGCTGAAAATGTAATGCAGGTGCGTATACGAATACCTGATTACAAAAAACTCAGCCTGATGTTTCAGTCTGTCTTAAGGCACCAATTCGATATGTTATGAGACTGATAATTGTTATTCTTATTTCATTGTATAGTCTTCCTTCTGAAGGGAAAATTACTGGCATTTTTGAATTAAGGGAACTTTACTATAAAGCAACTACTAATAGAGTAGCGGCGAACAAATTCTATCATGAAATGGAAAACCTTAAGTTTGATTCTGAACCCTTAATGATTTGCTACAGAGGTATTTCGCTATTTATGATGTCCAGCCACGCAATAAACCCTTTTAAAAAATGGTCTTATTTCACCAAAGGAAAGGAATTGCTTGAATTGTCTGTTAAGAAGGAGTCGGCAAATGCTGAAATACGCTTTTTGAGGTTTTGCATTCAAACAAATCTTCCCTATTTTTTGAACTATCGTTCATCCGAAGAAATTGATAAAAAAATGTTGATTAAAGAGTGGCATAATATTACCGACAACGACCTTAAAATACGGATTAAAAATTATATG